>NZ_JAHBDJ010000022.1:0-278580 GCF_019956375.1 Pseudomonas sp. GL-R-19
TTGAGTCCCCTGAAGGGCCGTCGAAGACTACGACGTTGATAGGTTGGGTGTGTAAGCGCTGTGAGGCGTTGAGCTAACCAATACTAATTGCCCGTGAGGCTTGACCATATAACACCCAAGCAATTTGCTTACTCGAAAGAGCATCAGATTGCGGTGTGTGAAGACGCAATGAACCGAAAGTTCGCACCACACAAATCTATCACCTACCCAATTTGCTGAAGCGCGGCCAGCCGGCCACGACTCGGTACCCGAATTTCTTGACGACCATAGAGCATTGGAACCACCTGATCCCATCCCGAACTCAGCAGTGAAACGATGCATCGCCGATGGTAGTGTGGGGTTTCCCCATGTGAGAGTAGGTCATCGTCAAGATTAAATTCCAAAACCCCTATCTGCGTACGCAGGTAGGGGTTTTGTTTTTGTCCGCAGAAAAGTCACGGCTACTGGATTTCTATGCAATAGCTCGGTGCGTGGCTATCATGCGGGCCTCATTGTGAGGCGAGACCTGCATGCTGACGTTGTTAAAGCTTCTTAAAGATGGCCGATTCCATTCGGGGCAAGCATTGGGTGCTGCCCTGGGCATCAGCCGTAGTGCTGTGTGGAAGCAGCTTCAGCATTTGGAAGCTGAGCTGGGTTTGTCTATTCATAAGGTTCGTGGACGAGGCTATCAATTGTCCGCGCCATTGGCGCTGCTCGATCCTGCCGAGATAAGCGCTCAGGCGCTTTCTTGCGCCTGGCCCGTCCAGGTTTACGACTCAATTGACTCCACGAACGCCGAGGCACTGCGTGCTATAGAGCGGGGGCAGGCGGCACCATTTCTTGTGCTTTCGGAGCGGCAGACAGCCGGGCGCGGGCGACGTGGTCGCAAGTGGGTCAGTCCATTCGCAGAAAACGTCTATTACAGCCTGGTGCTACGCATTGATGGTGGGATGCGCCAGTTGGAAGGCTTGAGTCTCGTTGTTGGGCTTGCTGTCTTGCAGACGTTGCGTGAGCTCGGTATCGCAGCCGCTGGGTTGAAGTGGCCTAACGATGTCCTTGTAGGTCAGAAAAAGATCGCGGGAATACTGCTCGAGTTGGTTGGTGATCCTGCTGATGTGTGCCACGTGGTTCTGGGGGTGGGAATCAATGTGAACATGCAGTCCGCTGATGAGGTGGACCAGCAATGGACATCCATGCGGCTCGAGTCAGGTAAATTGTTTGATCGCAACCAATTGGTTGCGATGCTGGGGGAGATGCTGCAGCGATACCTGGCTCGTCACCAGTCGGGTGGATTTTTGGCCATCCAGTCAGAGTGGGAGCAGAATCACCTGTGGCAAGGGCGAAACGTGTCGTTGATTGCCGGTGTTAATAAAGTTGATGGTGAGGTGCTTGGTATTGATGGCCAGGGCGCCTTGCGCCTGAAGGTGGATGGTGTGGAGAAAGTCTTCAGTGGTGGTGAATTGAGCCTGAGGTTGCGTGATGATTCTTGAGCTCGATTGTGGGAATAGTTTCATCAAGTGGCGCGTGCTTGCCGATAATGCCGGACAGGTGCTTGGTGAGGGGGTCGTCGATTCCAATCTCGCATTGCTTGAGGGGTTGGGGGGGCTCAAGGGGCTTGCCCTTACGTTTTGCCGGCTGGTGAGCGTCAGGACCGCGGAGGAGACCGCTGCGCTGACGTCTTTGCTGAGGGATGCCTTCGATGTGCCGGTTGTGTGCGCGTCGCCCGCGCGCGAAATGTCTGGCGTGCGCAATGGGTATGAGGAGTTTGAGCGGCTGGGTCTGGATCGGTGGCTGGCAATGCTTGGAGGCTTTCATCTGGCTTCGGGTGCGTGCCTGGTGCTCGACTTCGGTACGGCCGTGACCGCTGATTTTATCGCTGCGGATGGAGAGCACCTGGGTGGTTTCATCTGTCCGGGGATGCCGTTGATGCGCAACCAATTGCGCACCCACACTCGCAAGATTCGTTATGGGGACCTGGCGGCTGAGCGGGCTCTGGAGAATCTTGTTCCAGGTCGCGCGACTGTTGAGGCTGTAGAGCGTGGCTGTTTGTTGATGTTGCGCGGCTTCGTATTGACTCAGCTCGAGTTGGCGCGCACCTACTGGGGTGAGGACTTTGTCGTGTTTCTCACCGGGGGAGATGCGAGCCTGGTTGCTGAGGTCGTGCCTCAGGCCAGGGTTGTTCCGGACTTGGTGTTTGTCGGATTGGCCATGGCCTGTCCCTTGTCCTGAGGTTTTTATGCGTTGGTTGTTTCTGCTGCTGCTTGTCCTCAATGGCTTCTACTACATCTGGCATCAACAAGAGGCTCCTCTGCGCGCGAAGGATGTCACGCCTTTGAGTCTGTATCGCGGGTCTCAACAAGATATCCGCTTGCTGAGCGAAGCGAGTGACGTCTCCAAAGACAAGGCTAAGGCTGTCTCGACAGACAATGGCTGCCTTTATCTGGGGGGCTATACGCGCCAGGAGGCCGCGCAGGCGGTTGAGCGGCGCTTGAGCGGGATGGAAGTCAAGTATCAGTCCCTGCCGAAAGCTGCGCCTGAGGGTGCAGGGTATTGGGTGCGTATCGCGCCGGAAAGCCGGCGTTGGCTGGACGATTTGCAGCTGCTAAACCTTTCTAAAGAATTCAATGAGTTAAAACATAAAATAATGCCGTGCGAGGGGGTTGCACCCACCGAATAGTTTGCATAGAATGGCGCCCGCTCCACAGCGAACACCGGAAACGGTTAACGGTGTGAAGCGAGGTCAACGCAGCTAAGCTCAGGTTTTTAATGAGAAAAATGCTTGACAGAAGGCTGGCATGATGTAGAATGCCGGCTCGCTTAGGAGGGGTTCCCGAGCGGCCAAAGGGATCAGACTGTAAATCTGACGTCTACGACTTCGAAGGTTCGAATCCTTCCCCCTCCACCATTTTTAGCGAGAGCTGTAAGCCTCGCGGGTATAGTTTAGTGGTAGAACCTCAGCCTTCCAAGCTGATGATGCGGGTTCGATTCCCGCTACCCGCTCCAAGTTTACGGGTTTTGCACAGTGTTACGCTCTTGTAGCTCAGTTGGTAGAGCACACCCTTGGTAAGGGTGAGGTCAGCGGTTCAAATCCGCTCAAGAGCTCCATATAACAAGGCAGATATGAAAATATCTGCCTTTGTTTTAGGTGGTAGTGGTTGCGCCTGATTGTGTTTCTGAAGGTTGCCGGTGTCATGGATGTCGGTGTTGCAACCAGGATTGCCTGGTAAGTGTTGTAAAGTCTTTTTCGGGTCGGCATAATGGTCGGCCTGATTTTGTTTTAGGTCAGTAGCTCAATTGGCAGAGCGACGGTCTCCAAAACCGTAGGTTGGGGGTTCGATTCCCTCCTGACCTGCCAGATTCACTCGGTGTGTCTGGCTTTCTTTTCACAGGATCTTCATAGATGACTCCTAAAGCTGAAGCTCAAGGCTCTCGTTTCGACCTCCTCAAGTGGCTTGTAGTAGTCGCTCTGGTGGTTGTTGGCGTTGTTGGCAATCAGTACTTTTCTGCTTCGCCGATCCTGTACCGCGTACTCGCATTGCTTGCTATTGCTGCTGTAGCTGCCTTTGTAGGCCTGCAGACAGTCAAGGGCAAGTCTTTCTTTGTACTGGTTAAGGAAGCGCGCACCGAGATTCGTAAAGTCGTTTGGCCAACTCGCCAAGAAACCACGCAGACCACGTTGATCGTTGTGGCTGTTGTCCTGGTTATGGCGTTGCTGTTGTGGGGGCTTGACTCCCTGCTCGGCTGGCTTGTTTCCTTGATCGTCGGCTAAGGGTGTCCCGTGGCTAAGCGTTGGTATGTTGTGCATGCTTACTCCGGTTACGAGAAGCATGTAATGCGCTCGCTGGTCGAGCGCGTAAAGCTGGCCGGTATGGAAGATGGCTTCGGCGAGATTCTGGTTCCCACTGAAGAAGTGGTTGAAATGCGCAATGGCCAGAAGCGCAAAAGCGAACGCAAATTCTTCCCTGGCTATGTGCTGGTGCAGATGGATATGAACGAGGGTACTTGGCACTTGGTCAAGGATACTCCTCGGGTGATGGGTTTCATTGGCGGTACTGCCGATAAGCCTGCGCCAATCACCGATAAAGAAGCAGAAGCGATTTTGCGCCGCGTTGCCGATGGCAGCGACAAGCCGAAGCCGAAGACGTTGTTCGAGCCGGGCGAGTCGGTGCGTGTCAATGATGGCCCGTTTGCGGACTTTACTGGTGTTGTTGAAGAAGTTAACTACGAAAAGAGCCGGATCCAGGTCGCAGTGCTCATTTTCGGTCGCTCTACTCCGGTGGAGCTCGAGTTCAGCCAGGTCGAAAAGGTCTAGTTGAACAAAAATCCCAACCCCGCAGCCCTAGGCTGTGGGGTTTTGTCGTCACTGGGATAAACGCGCAAGTAACCGGGGAGCCTTTCGAGGCGTTCGAACCCGTAATTGGAGTGCCTCATGGCCAAGAAGATTACCGCTTACATCAAGCTGCAAGTGAAAGCCGCTCAGGCTAACCCAAGCCCACCTGTTGGTCCTGCTCTGGGTCAGCACGGCGTGAACATCATGGAGTTCTGCAAGGCTTTCAACGCCCGTACTCAGGGTCTTGAGCCAGGTCTGCCGACTCCAGTGATCATCACTGTCTACAGCGACCGTAGCTTCACTTTCGAAACCAAATCCACCCCTGCTTCGGTTCTGCTGAAGAAGGCGGCCGGTCTGACCAGCGGCTCCGCTCGTCCGAACACCGTTAAGGTTGGCACCGTGACTCGTGCTCAGCTGGAAGAAATCGCGAAAACCAAAAACGCGGATCTGACTGCAGCTGATATGGAAGCAGCCGTGCGTACTATCGCCGGTTCTGCTCGTAGCATGGGCCTTAACGTGGAGGGTGTGTAATGGCTAAGCTGACCAAGCGTCAAAAGGCTATCGCCGGCAAAATCGAAGCAGGCAAGGCCTACAACTTTGTAGACGCTGCTGCCCTGCTGGCCGAGCTGTCGACTGTCAAGTTCAGCGAGTCGTTCGACGTAGCTGTAAACCTGGGTGTTGACCCGCGTAAATCCGACCAGGTCGTTCGTAGCGCTACTGTGCTGCCACACGGCACTGGCAAGACCGTTCGCGTTGCTGTGTTCACCCAGGGTCCAGCTGCTGAAGCCGCTCTGGCTGCCGGCGCTGACCGCGTAGGCATGGACGACCTGGCTGCCGAAATGAAAGGCGGCGACCTGAACTATGACGTAGTGATCGCATCCCCGGATGCAATGCGCGTTGTAGGTCAGTTGGGTCAGATCCTCGGTCCACGTGGCCTGATGCCTAACCCTAAAGTCGGCACCGTAACTCCAGACGTAGCTACCGCGGTTAAAAACGCCAAGGCTGGTCAGGTTCGTTATCGCACCGACAAAAACGGCATCATCCACACTTCCGTTGGCAAGATCGGCTTCGACGCCGTCAAGCTGAAGGAAAACGTTGAAGCCCTGATCGCTGATCTGAAGCGTATCAAGCCAGCTTCCTCGAAAGGCATTTACGTCAAGCGCGTTACCCTGAGCACCACTATGGGCCCAGGTCTGGTCATCGACCAAAGCTCGCTCGACGCGTAAGACACAGATTGGCGCAAGTAATTGCGCCAATTGAAAAATTGGGGTCCCTGCCTGGCGGGGGCTATCCAAGACCGTAGGCGACGCAAGTCTTAAACCACAAGCCTACGCAGATGGTGCTCCCGGTTCCTTACCGAATCAGACACCAAAACGACATCCGGTTTCGACCAGATGAAACGGTAACAAGCAGGAGTTAAACCCGTGGCAATTAAACTCGAAGACAAGAAGGCCATCGTCGCTGAAGTCAACGAGGCTGCCAAAGTCGCTCTGTCCGCTGTCGTGGCTGATGCCCGTGGCGTAACAGTAGGCGCGATGACCGGACTCCGTAAAGAGGCTCGTGAAGCTGGCGTTTACGTACGTGTTGTACGTAACACCCTGCTCAAGCGCGCTGTTGCCGACACTGAATTCAGTGTCCTCAACGACGTGTTCACTGGCCCTACCCTGATTGCGTTCTCCAAAGAACATCCAGGCGCTGCTGCCCGGATCTTCAAGGAATTCGCAAAGGGTCAGGACAAGTTCGAGATCAAGGCAGCTGCGTTCGAGGGCAAGTTCCTCGCAGCTAACCAAATCGACGTACTGGCAACTCTGCCGACCCGTGACGAAGCAATTTCTCAGCTGATGAGCGTGATTCAAGGCGCTACCAGCAAATTGGCTCGTACTCTGGCGGCAATTCGCGACCAGAAAGAAGCTGCTGCAGCCTAAGGCTCGTCAACTTCTCGCGTTTTTTGTTTTTTTCGATGGTCGCGTAGGCCGTCCCCAATATCAGGAATTAGATTCATGTCTATCTCTCAGAACGATATCCTTGAAGCAGTTGGCAACATGTCCGTAATGGAAGTTGTTGAGCTGATCAAAGCTTTCGAAGAAAAATTCGGTGTTACCGCTGCTGCTGCTTCGGCTGGTCCAGCTGCTGCTGCCGCTGTTGTTGAAGAGCAAACTGAATTCAACGTCATGCTGCTGGAAGCTGGCGAGAAGAAAGTTAACGTGATCAAGGCAGTACGTGAACTGACCGGTCTGGGCCTGAAAGAAGCCAAGGCTGTAGTTGACGGCGCTCCTGCCATGGTTCTGGAAGCAGTGACCAAAGATGCAGGCGACAAAGCCAAAGCAACTCTGGAAGAAGCAGGCGCTAAAGTCGAGCTGAAGTAAGCATCGACTTTGCGTCTCCAGCCCGAGCGTTAAGCGACAGGCTGATGGCTGGTGGCTCTTGCCACCGGCCTTTTTCCGTTACTGGCAGCCGACTCGGTCGGTGCCGATAACGTGCTGTAACCACCCGATGCGGTGGCGCAAACCATGGGGTTTGCACGATTTTCTGGCTGCTCCCGTCGGGAGGGGCCAAACAAGCAGGTGACCAAGCTGGGGAACGCTGATGGCTTACTCATATACTGAGAAAAAACGTATCCGCAAGGACTTTAGCAAGTTGCCGGACGTCATGGATGTGCCGTACCTCCTGGCCATCCAGCTGGATTCGTATCGTGAATTCTTGCAAGCGGGAGCGACTAAAGATCAGTTCCGCGACGTGGGCCTGCATGCGGCCTTCAAATCCGTTTTCCCGATCATCAGCTACTCCGGCAATGCTGCGCTGGAGTACGTCGGTTATCGCCTGGGCGAACCGGCATTTGATGTCAAAGAATGCGTATTGCGCGGTGTAACTTACGCCGTACCTTTGCGGGTAAAAGTGCGCCTGATCATTTTCGACAAAGAATCGTCGAACAAAGCGATCAAGGACATCAAAGAGCAAGAAGTCTACATGGGTGAAATCCCCCTGATGACTGAAAACGGTACCTTCGTAATCAACGGTACCGAGCGTGTAATCGTTTCCCAGCTGCACCGTTCCCCGGGCGTGTTCTTCGACCACGACCGTGGCAAGACGCACAGCTCCGGTAAACTGCTGTACTCCGCGCGCATCATTCCTTACCGCGGATCGTGGCTGGACTTCGAGTTCGACCCGAAAGACTGCGTGTTCGTGCGTATCGACCGTCGTCGCAAGCTGCCTGCCTCGGTACTGCTGCGCGCGCTGGGCTATACCACTGAAGAAGTGCTGGACGCGTTCTACACCACTAACGTATTCCACGTGAAGGGCGAGACCCTGAGCCTGGAACTGGTGCCTCAGCGCCTGCGCGGTGAAATCGCTGTCCTCGATATTCTGGATGACAAAGGCAAGGTTATTGTCGAGCAGGGTCGTCGTATCACCGCTCGCCACATCAACCAGCTGGAAAAAGCCGGGATCAAAGAGCTGGATGTGCCTCTGGACTACGTCCTGGGTCGCACAACCGCCAAGGTCATCGTGCATCCGGCAACCGGCGAAATCCTGGCAGAGTGCAACACCGAGCTGAACACCGAGATCCTGGCCAAAATCGCCAAGGCTCAGGTTGTTCGCATCGAAACTCTGTACACCAACGATATCGACTGCGGTCCGTTCGTCTCCGACACTCTGAAGATCGATTCCACCAGCAACCAACTGGAAGCGCTGGTCGAGATCTATCGCATGATGCGTCCTGGCGAGCCACCAACCAAAGACGCTGCCGAGACCCTGTTCAACAACCTGTTCTTCAGCCCTGAGCGCTATGACCTGTCTGCGGTCGGCCGGATGAAGTTCAACCGTCGTATCGGTCGCACCGAAATCGAAGGTTCGGGCGTGCTGTGCAAGGAAGACATCGTCGCGGTACTGAAGACCCTGGTCGACATCCGTAACGGTAAAGGCATCGTCGATGACATCGACCACCTGGGTAACCGTCGTGTTCGCTGCGTAGGCGAAATGGCCGAGAACCAGTTCCGCGTTGGCCTGGTACGTGTTGAGCGTGCGGTCAAAGAGCGTCTGTCGATGGCTGAAAGCGAAGGCCTGATGCCGCAAGACCTGATCAACGCCAAGCCAGTGGCTGCGGCGGTGAAAGAGTTCTTCGGTTCCAGCCAGCTGTCGCAGTTCATGGACCAGAACAACCCGCTGTCCGAGATCACCCACAAGCGTCGTGTCTCTGCACTCGGCCCTGGCGGTCTGACTCGTGAGCGTGCCGGCTTTGAAGTGCGTGACGTACACCCGACTCACTACGGTCGTGTATGCCCGATCGAAACGCCGGAAGGTCCGAACATCGGTCTGATCAACTCCCTGGCGGCCTACGCGCGCACCAACCAGTACGGCTTCCTGGAAAGCCCGTACCGCGTGGTGAAAGACGCTCTGGTCACCGACGAGATCGTGTTCCTGTCCGCCATCGAAGAAGCTGATCACGTGATCGCTCAGGCTTCGGCCACGATGAACGACAAGAAAGTCCTGATCGACGAGCTGGTAGCTGTTCGTCACTTGAACGAATTCACCGTCAAGGCGCCGGAAGACGTCACCTTGATGGACGTATCGCCGAAGCAGGTAGTTTCGGTTGCTGCGTCGCTGATTCCGTTCCTCGAGCACGACGACGCCAACCGTGCGTTGATGGGTTCGAACATGCAGCGTCAAGCTGTACCAACCCTGCGTGCTGACAAGCCGCTGGTAGGTACCGGCATGGAGCGTAACGTAGCCCGTGACTCCGGCGTTTGCGTCGTGGCTCGTCGTGGCGGCGTGATCGACTCCGTCGACGCCAGCCGTATCGTGGTTCGTGTTGCCGATGACGAAGTTGAAACCGGTGAAGCCGGTGTCGACATCTACAACCTGACCAAGTACACCCGCTCCAACCAGAACACCTGCATCAACCAGCGTCCGCTGGTCCGTAAGGGTGATCGGGTTCAGCGTAGCGACATCATGGCCGACGGCCCGTCCACCGACATGGGTGAACTGGCGCTGGGTCAGAACATGCGCATCGCGTTCATGGCATGGAACGGCTTCAACTTCGAAGACTCCATCTGCCTGTCCGAGCGTGTTGTTCAGGAAGACCGCTTCACCACGATCCACATCCAGGAACTGACCTGTGTGGCCCGTGACACCAAGCTTGGCCCAGAGGAAATCACTGCCGACATCCCGAACGTGGGTGAAGCGGCTCTGAACAAGCTGGACGAAGCCGGTATCGTTTACGTAGGTGCTGAAGTTGGTGCAGGCGACATCCTGGTCGGTAAGGTCACTCCGAAAGGCGAGACCCAGCTGACTCCGGAAGAAAAACTGCTGCGTGCGATCTTCGGTGAAAAAGCCAGCGACGTTAAAGACACCTCCCTGCGTGTACCTACCGGTACCAAGGGTACTGTCATCGACGTACAGGTCTTCACCCGCGACGGCGTTGAGCGTGATGCTCGTGCCCTGTCGATCGAGAAGTCCCAACTGGACGAGATCCGCAAGGACCTGAACGAAGAGTTCCGTATCGTTGAAGGTGCTACTTTCGAACGTCTGCGCTCCGCTCTGGTCGGCCACAAAGCCGAAGGTGGCGCCGGTCTGAAGAAAGGCCAGGACATCACCGACGAAGTTCTCGACGGTCTTGAGCACGGCCAGTGGTTCAAACTGCGCATGGCTGAAGATGCTCTGAACGAGCAGCTCGAGAAGGCTCAGGCCTACATCGTTGATCGTCGCCGTCTGCTGGACGACAAGTTCGAAGACAAGAAGCGCAAACTGCAGCAGGGCGATGACCTGGCTCCAGGCGTGCTGAAAATCGTCAAGGTTTACCTGGCAATCCGTCGTCGCATCCAGCCGGGCGACAAGATGGCCGGTCGTCACGGTAACAAGGGTGTGGTCTCCGTGATCATGCCGGTTGAAGACATGCCGCACGATGCCAATGGCACCCCGGTAGACGTCGTCCTCAACCCGTTGGGCGTACCTTCGCGTATGAACGTCGGTCAGATCCTTGAAACCCACCTGGGCCTCGCGGCCAAGGGTCTGGGCGAGAAGATCAACCGCATGATTGAAGAGCAACGTAAAGTCGCCGAGCTACGCAAGTTCCTGCACGAGATCTATAACGAGATCGGCGGTCGTCAGGAAAGCCTCGATGACTTCTCGGACCAGGAAATCCTGGACCTGGCTCAAAACCTGCGTGGCGGCGTTCCAATGGCCACTCCAGTGTTCGACGGCGCCAAGGAAAGCGAAATCAAGGCCATGCTGAAACTGGCGGACCTGCCAGAAAGCGGCCAGATGCAGCTGACCGACGGCCGTACCGGCAACAAGTTCGAGCGCCCGGTTACCGTTGGCTACATGTACATGCTGAAGCTGAACCACTTGGTAGACGACAAGATGCACGCTCGTTCTACCGGTTCGTACAGCCTGGTTACCCAGCAGCCGCTGGGTGGTAAGGCGCAGTTCGGTGGTCAGCGTTTCGGGGAGATGGAGGTCTGGGCACTGGAAGCATACGGTGCCGCTTACACTCTGCAAGAAATGCTCACAGTGAAGTCGGACGATGTGAACGGCCGTACCAAGATGTACAAAAACATCGTGGATGGCGATCACCGTATGGAGCCGGGCATGCCCGAGTCCTTCAACGTGTTGATCAAGGAAATTCGTTCCCTCGGCATCGATATCGATCTGGAAACCGAATAACACGTGACGCGAATCGAGAGCGGGGCTGTTTTGCCCGCTCTCTGCTCCGCCAGGAGGAAAGGCCTTGAAAGACCTACTGAATTTGCTGAAAAACCAGGGTCAAGTCGAAGAGTTCGACGCCATCCGTATCGGATTGGCATCGCCTGAGATGATCCGTTCGTGGTCGTTCGGTGAAGTTAAAAAGCCGGAAACCATCAACTACCGTACGTTCAAACCTGAGCGTGACGGCCTGTTCTGCGCCAAGATCTTTGGCCCGGTAAAGGATTACGAGTGCCTGTGCGGTAAGTACAAGCGCTTGAAGCACCGCGGTGTGATCTGCGAGAAGTGCGGCGTTGAAGTCGCGCTGGCAAAAGTTCGTCGTGAGCGCATGGCGCACATCGAACTGGCCTCGCCAGTTGCCCACATCTGGTTCCTGAAATCGCTGCCGTCGCGTATCGGCTTGCTGATGGACATGACCCTGCGTGATATCGAACGCGTTCTCTACTTCGAGAGCTATGTCGTTATTGATCCAGGCATGACCACCCTTGAAAAAGGTCAGCTGCTCAACGACGAGCAGTACTTCGAAGCGCTGGAAGAGTTCGGCGACGATTTCGATGCCCGCATGGGTGCCGAAGCTGTCCGCGAACTGCTGCACGCTATCGACCTGGAGCACGAGATTGGTCGTCTGCGCGAAGAGATTCCGCAAACCAACTCCGAAACCAAGATCAAGAAGCTGTCCAAGCGTCTGAAGTTGATGGAAGCCTTCCAGGGTTCCGGCAACCTGCCAGAGTGGATGGTGCTGACCGTTCTGCCGGTTCTGCCGCCAGATCTGCGTCCACTGGTCCCGCTGGATGGCGGTCGCTTCGCGACTTCCGACCTCAACGATCTGTATCGTCGAGTGATCAACCGTAACAACCGCTTGAAGCGCCTGCTCGATCTGTCCGCTCCGGACATCATCGTGCGCAACGAAAAGCGTATGTTGCAGGAAGCCGTCGACGCACTGCTCGACAACGGTCGTCGTGGCCGCGCTATCACCGGTTCCAACAAGCGTCCTCTGAAATCCCTGGCTGACATGATCAAGGGTAAGCAGGGTCGTTTCCGTCAGAACTTGCTCGGTAAGCGTGTTGACTACTCCGGTCGTTCGGTAATTACCGTAGGTCCGACCCTGCGTCTGCACCAGTGCGGTCTGCCGAAGAAAATGGCTCTCGAGCTGTTCAAACCGTTCATTTTCGGCAAGCTTGAGATGCGTGGTCTCGCTACCACCATCAAGGCTGCCAAGAAGATGGTCGAGCGCGAGCTGCCAGAGGTTTGGGACGTTCTCGCTGAAGTGATTCGCGAACACCCGGTACTTCTCAACCGTGCGCCGACCCTTCACCGTCTGGGTATCCAGGCGTTTGAACCGGTACTGATCGAAGGTAAGGCTATCCAGCTGCACCCTCTGGTCTGTGCTGCGTACAACGCCGACTTCGACGGCGACCAAATGGCCGTGCACGTACCGCTGACGCTGGAAGCCCAGCTCGAAGCGCGTGCGTTGATGATGTCGACCAACAACATTCTGTCGCCAGCCAACGGTGAGCCAATCATCGTTCCGTCGCAGGACGTTGTATTGGGTCTGTACTACATGACTCGTGAAGCGATCAATGCCAAGGGTGAAGGTCGTGTGTTCGCGGATCTGCAGGAAGTTGACCGTGTGTTCCGTGCCGGCGAAGCCGCATTGCACGCCAAGGTTAAAGTCCGGATCAACGAAACCGTCAACGACCGTGATGGCGGCAGCGTGAGCAACACCCGTATCGTCGATACCACTGTCGGCCGTGCGCTGTTGTTCCAGGTTGTGCCAAAAGGTCTGTCGTACGACGTCGTCAACCTGCCGATGAAGAAAAAGGCGATCTCCAAGCTGATCAACCAGTGCTACCGCGTGGTTGGTTTGAAAGAGACCGTTATTTTCGCTGACCAGTTGATGTACACCGGTTTTGCTTACTCGACCATTTCCGGCGTTTCCATCGGTGTTAACGACTTCGTTATCCCGGATGAGAAAGCCCGCATCATCGCGGCTGCAACCGATGAAGTGAAAGAGATCGAAAGTCAGTACGCCTCGGGCCTGGTAACTCAGGGCGAGAAGTACAACAAAGTAATCGACCTTTGGTCGAAAGCGAACGACGAAGTCTCCAAGGCAATGATGTCGAACCTCTCGAAAGAGAAGGTTATCGACCGTCACGGCAACGAAGTCGACCAAGAGTCTTTCAACTCGATGTACATGATGGCTGACTCGGGTGCGCGGGGTTCCGCAGCACAGATCCGTCAGCTGGCCGGTATGCGTGGTCTGATGGCCAAGCCGGACGGCTCCATCATCGAAACGCCGATTACGGCGAACTTCCGTGAAGGTTTGAGCGTACTTCAGTACTTCATCTCCACTCACGGTGCTCGTAAGGGTCTTGCGGATACTGCGTTGAAAACCGCTAACTCCGGTTACTTGACGCGTCGTCTGGTTGACGTTGCGCAGGATCTGGTTGTGACCGAAGTTGACTGCGGGACCGAACACGGTCTGCTGATGACTCCGCACATCGAAGGCGGTGACGTTGTAGAGCCGTTGGGTGAGCGCGTATTGGGTCGAGTTATCGCCCGTGACGTATTCAAGCCGGGTACCGAGGACGTCATCGTTCCTGCCGGCACCTTGGTAGACGAGAAGTGGGTCGAGTTCATCGAGCTCAACAGCATCGACGAAGTGATCGTGCGTTCGCCGATCAGCTGCGAAACCCGCTTCGGTATTTGCGCCAAGTGCTACGGCCGTGACTTGGCTCGTGGTCACCAGGTGAACATTGGTGAGGCGGTCGGCGTTATCGCTGCCCAGTCCATCGGTGAGCCGGGTACCCAGCTGACGATGCGTACGTTCCACATCGGTGGTGCGGCAAGCCGGACCTCCGCAGCCGACAGCGTTCAAGTGAAGAATGGCGGTACCGTCCGTCTGCATAACCTGAAACACGTTGAGCGAGTGGATGGTTGCCTGGTTGCTGTGTCCCGTTCCGGTGAGCTGGCCATCGCTGACGACTTCGGTCGTGAGCGCGAGCGTTACAAGCTGCCGTACGGTGCCGTGATTTCGGTTAAAGAAGGTGACAAGGTCGAAGCTGGCGCCATCGTGGCCAAGTGGGATCCGCACACTCACCCGATCGTTACCGAAATGAAAGGTACCGTGACCTACGTGGGCATGGAAGAAGGCATCACGATCAAGCGTCAGACTGACGAATTGACCGGTATGACCAACATTGAAGTACTCGACGCCAAAGATCGTCCAGCTGCCGGTAAGGACATCCGTCCTGCCGTGAAGATGGTTGATGACAACGGCAAGGATCTGTTGCTGCCAGGCACTGACGTTATCGCTCAGTACTTCCTGCCAGCCAACGCCCTGGTCGGTGTAGCGGATGGTGCGAAGATCGCGATCGGTGATGTTATCGCTCGTATCCCGCAAGAGACTTCGAAAACTCGCGACATCACCGGTGGTCTGCCGCGTGTTGCCGACTTGTTCGAAGCCCGTCGTCCGAAAGAAGCGTCGATTCTGGCTGAAGTCAGCGGCACCATCGCGTTCGGTAAAGAAACCAAAGGCAAGCGCCGTCTGGTTATCACCCCGAACGACGGTACCGATCCGTATGAAGAGCTGATTCCGAAGTGGCGTCACCTGAACGTGTTCGAAGGCGAACAGGTAAACCGCGGCGAAGTTATCTCCGACGGTCCGAGCGATCCACACGACATCCTGCGTCTGCTGGGTGTGAGTGCGCTGGCCAAGTACATCGTTAACGAGATCCAGGACGTTTACCGTCTGCAAGGCGTGAAGATCAACGACAAGCACATCGAGACCATTCTGCGTCAGATGCTGCGTAAAGTTGAGATCGCTGAATCCGGCGATTCCAGTTTCATCAAGGGCGACCAGATGGAATTGACTCATGTGCTGGTAGAGAACGAGCGTTTGAGCGGCGAAGACAAGTTTGTCTCCAAGTTCACTCGCGTTCTGCTGGGTATCACCAAGGCGTCGTTGTCCACCGAATCGTTCATCTCGGCGGCTTCCTTCCAGGAAACCACTCGCGTACTGACCGAAGCGGCGGTAACCGGCAAGCGCGATTACCTGCGCGGCCTGAAAGAGAACGTGGTCGTGGGTCGTCTGATCCCGGCCGGTACCGGCCTGGCTTATCACAGCGAGCGTAAGCGCCGCCGTGATGCAGACAAGCCGTTGCGCGTAAGCGCCAGTGAAGTGGAAGCTGCACTGACCGAAGCCCTGAACTCGAGCGGTAACTGAGTTCTGCGGTAAATGAGTGTGAGGCCCTGGTCGCTCCGTTCATCGAATCGAGACAATTTGTCGAGATTGGATGAGCGGGGAGGGCGGGGCCTTGCCTTGACTGGGGACAAGATCCTCTTTAGACTCTTGTACCCCTAAATTTGGCGGGAACTCGTTCCTGCCATTTTGCTTTTCTTGCAAGACAATAGCGTCGCAAGACAACAGTGGAGCTAGTAGATGGCAACTATCAACCAGCTGGTACGTCAGCCGCGTAAGCGTATCGTCGAGAAATCCGACGTGCCTGCGCTGCAGAACTGCCCGCAACGCCGTGGCGTGTGCACCCGTGTGTACACCACCACGCCGAAAAAACCTAACTCGGCACTGCGTAAAGTATGCCGTGTGCGTCTGACCAACGGTTTCGAGGTTTCCTCGTACATCGGCGGTGAAGGCCACAACCTGCAAGAACACAGCGTGGTACTGATCCGCGGCGGTCGTGTAAAAGACTTGCCAGGTGTTCGTTACCACACCGTTCGCGGTTCGTTGGATACTTCCGGTGTTAAAGGTCGTAACCAGGGTCGTTCGAAGTACGGTACCAAGCGTCCGAAGTAATCGGCCGTTTTGCAGTTTTTCATTTTATTGAGTCGATAAGAGTAAGGTCGGGCACGCATCCATAGGAGCTGTCCCGGGCTAACCTGAAGACCGTTTGAGGGCTTATCAATGCCAAGACGTCGCGTAGCAGCCAAGCGTGAGATTCTGGACGATCCGAAATACGGAAGCCAAATCCTCGCCAAATTCATGAACCACGTAATGGAAAGCGGCAAGAAAGCCGTTGCCGAGCGTATCGTTTATGGTGCCCTGGATACCGTGAAGGCTCGTAAGGCCGGCACCGATCCCCTGGAACTCTTCGAAAAAGCACTCGACGCCATCGCTCCGCTGGTCGAAGTGAAGTCGCGCCGCGTTGGTGGTGCTACTTACCAGGTTCCGGTCGAGGTTCGTCCTTCCCGTCGTAACGCTCTGGCAATGCGCTGGTTGGTAGACTACGCCCGCAAGCGCGGCGAGAAGTCTATGGCTCTGCGTTTGGCTGGCGAACTGTTGGACGCTGCCGAAGGTAAAGGTGCTGCAGTTAAGAAGCGTGAAGACGTTCACCGTATGGCTGAAGCCAACAAGGCTTTCTCGCACTACCGCTTCTAATTTTAGCGTCACTCATTTTGCGAGGGCTTTATGGCTCGTACAACACCGATTAATCGCTACCGTAACATTGGTATCGTTGCACACGTGGATGCTGGTAAAACCACCACCACTGAGCGCGTCCTTTTTTACACTGGCAAAAGTCACAAGATGGGCGAGGTGCATGACGGCGCCGCGACCACAGACTGGATGGTGCAGGAGCAGGAGCGTGGTATTACCATTACTTCTGCTGCCATTACCGCCTTCTGGCAGGGTTCTGCGAAGCAGCACAAGGACCAGTACCGTTTCAACGTCATCGATACCCCGGGCCACGTAGACTTCACTATTGAAGTTGAGCGTTCCCTGCGCGTACTCGACGGCGCGGTCGTTGTGTTCTGTGGTACTTCCGGCGTTGAGCCTCAGTCCGAAACCGTATGGCGTCAAGCCAACAAGTACGGTGTTCCACGTATCGTTTACGTGAACAAGATGGACCGTGCCGGTGCGAACTTCCTGCGCGTGATCGCTCAGATCAAGCAGCGTCTGGGTCACACTCCGGTGCCTATCCAGTTGGCTATCGGTTCCGAAGACAACTTCCAGGGTCAGATCGATCTGATGACCATGGAAGCGGTTTACTGGAACGATGCCGACAAGGGCATGACTCCTCGTCGTGAAGCCATCCCTGCTGAACTGCAGGAACTGGCTGAAGAGTGGCGTAACAACATGGTTGAGGCTGCGGCCGAAGCCAGCGAAGAGCTGATGAACAAGTACCTTGAAGGTGAAGAGCTCACCATCGAGGAGATCAAGGGTGCTCTGCGTCAGCGTACTATCGCTGGTGAGATCGTTCTGGCTGTTTGCGGTTCTTCCTTCAAGAACAAGGGTGTTCCCCTGGTTCTCGACGCCGTTATCGACTACCTGCCGGCTCCAACCGACATTCCTGCCATCAAGGGTACCGACCCGGATGACGAGGAAAAGCAAATGGAGCGTCATGCAGACGACAACGAGCCGTTCTCGGCTCTGGCGTTCAAGATCGCTACCGACCCATTCGTGGGTACCTTGACTTTCGTCCGTGTTTACTCGGGCGTGTTGGCCTCCGGCGACGGCGTGATCAACTCGGTCAAAGGCAAGAAAGAGCGCGTGGGCCGTATGGTGCAGATGCACGCAAACGCCCGTGAAGAGATCAAGGAAGTACGCGCTGGTGACATCGCGGCCTTGATCGGCATGAAGGACGTCACCACTGGTGAAACCTTGTGCAACGCTGACAAGCCAATCATCCTGGTTCGCATGGACTTCCCGGAGCCGGTTATTTCGGTTGCCGTTGAGCCCAAGACCAAGGATGACCAGGAAAAAATGGGTATCGCTCTGGGCAAACTTGCTCAGGAAGACCCGTCTTTCCGCGTCAAGACTGATGAAGAGACTGGTCAAACGATCATCTCTGGCATGGGCGAGTTGCACCTGGACATCCTGGTTGACCGGATGCGCCGTGAGTTCAACGTCGAAGCCAACATCGGCAAGCCTCAGGTTTCGTATCGTGAGCGCATCACGAAGAACTGCGAGATCGAAGGCAAGTTCGTTCGTCAGTCCGGCGGTCGTGGCCAGTTCGGCCATTGCTGGATCCGTTTTGCTCCTGCTGACGAAGGTCAGGAAGGTCTGCAATTCGTGAACGAAGTAGTGGGTGGTGTGGTTCCTAAGGAATACATCCCGGCTATCCAGAAGGGTATCGAAGAGCAGATGAAGAACGGCGTTGTTGCCGGCTATCCGCTGATCGGCCTGAAGGCTACCGTGTTTGATGGTTCTTACCACGACGTCGACTCGAACGAGATGGCGTTTAAGGTGGCTGCTTCCATGGCGACCAAGCAACTGGCCCAGAAGGGTGGTGGTGAGTTGCTCGAGCCGATCATGGCGGTAGAGGTTGTTACGCCTGAAGACTATATGGGTGACGTGATGGGCGACCTTAACCGTCGTCGCGGCATGATTCTGGGTATGGAAGACACGGTCTCCGGCAAGGTGATCCGTGCTGAAGTTCCGTTGGGCGAGATGTTCGGTTATGCGACCGACGTTCGTTCGATGTCCCAGGGTCGCGCAAGCTACTCTATGGAATTCAAAAAATACAATACAGCTCCGTCGCACATCGTCGAAACTGTAACCAAAAAACAAGGCTGATTCAGTCCTTTAGGCAAGGAGTTAATTGTCGTGGCTAAAGAAAAATTTGATCGTTCCCTACCGCACGTCAACGTTGGCACCATCGGTCACGTTGACCACGGTAAAACCACTCTGACCGCAGCTCTGACTCGCGTTTGCTCCGAAGTTTTCGGTTCTGCAATCGTTGATTTCGATAAAATCGACAGCGCTCCAGAAGAAAAAGCTCGTGGTATCACCATCAACACCGCGCACGTCGAGTACAACTCGAAGATCCGTCACTACGCTCACGTTGACTGCCCAGGTCACGCTGACTACGTGAAGAACATGATCACCGGTGCTGCCCAGATGGACGGCGCGATCCTGGTTTGCTCGGCCGCTGATGGTCCGATGCCACAAACCCGTGAACACATCCTGCTGTCCCGTCAGGTAGGCGTTCCGTACATCGTGGTTTTCCTGAACAAGGCTGACCTGGTAGACGACGCTGAGCTGCTGGAACTGGTCGAGATGGAAGTTCGCGACCTGCTGTCCACCTACGACTTCCCGGGCGATGACACTCCAATCATCATCGGTTCGGCTCGTATGGCGCTGGAAGGCAAAGACGACAACGAAATGGGCACCACTGCCGTTCGTAAACTGGTTGAGACTCTGGACAGCTACATCCCAGAACCAGAGCGTGCTATCGACAAGCCATTCCTGATGCCAATCGAAGACGTATTCTCGATCTCGGGTCGTGGTACTGTTGTGACCGGTCGTATCGAGCGCGGTATCGTTCGCGTTCAAGATGCACTGGAGATCGTTGGTCTGCGTGACACCACCACCACCACCTGCACCGGTGTTGAAATGTTCCGCAAGCTGCTCGACGAAGGTCGTGCTGGCGAGAACTGCGGCGTTCTGCTGCGTGGTACCAAGCGTGACGACGTTGAGCGTGGCCAGGTTCTGGTTAAGCCGGGTTCGGTTAAGCCGCACACCAAGTTCACCGCAGAAGTTTACGTTCTGAGCAAGGAAGAAGGCGGTCGTCACACTCCGTTCTTCAAAGGCTACCGTCCACAGTTCTACTTCCGTACTACTGACGTGACTGGTAACTGCCAGCTGCCAGAAGGCGTTGAAATGGTAATGCCAGGTGATAACATCCAGATGGAAGTTACCCTGATCAAGACCATCGCAATGGAAGACGGCCTGCGTTTCGCTATCCGTGAAGGCGGTCGTACCGTCGGCGCTGGCGTCGTAGCCAAAATCATCGAGTAAGCATCTCTTTTGAGATAGCTTCGATGCTTTGAAAAGCCCCCGCTCAGCGGGGGCTTTTTTATTGGGTTGACACCTATCTGGGGCGTCTATAGAATTGCGCCTCCTTTTAACGGGCGTATTGCGCTCGCTGGGAATAGCAGCCGGAGTCTGAAATCCAATGCAAAATCAGCAAATCCGTATCAGGTTGAAGGCTTTTGACCATCGCCTGATCGACCAATCCACCCAGGAAATCGTGGAAACCGCGAAACGTACTGGTGCACAAGTGCGTGGTCCAATTCCACTGCCTACCCGTAAAGAGCGGTTCACCGTTCTGGTCTCCCCGCACGTCAACAAAGACGCGCGTGACCAGTACGAGATCCGTACTCATAAGCGCGTACTGGACATCGTCCAGCCAACGGATAAAACCGTTGATGCACTTATGAAGCTTGATCTGGCGGCCGGTGTGGAAGTACAGATCAGCCTCGGCTAAGACTCGGTCTTAGTCGTGTAACGCTCTGAAATGGGCGGCCATAGCGGGTGAAAGCCCCGTACACTCATGAGGTTTACAACATGACTATTGGTGTAGTCGGTCGTAAATGCGGTATGACCCGTATTTTCACCGAAGAAGGTGTCTCCATTCCGGTCACGGTCATTGAGATCGAGCCGAATCGCGTCACCCAGTTCAAAACTGAAGAGACCGATGGCTATCGTGCAGTGCAAGTCACTGTCGGCGAGCGTCGTGCTTCGCGTGTAACAGCAGCTCAGGCTGGCCACTTCGCTAAAGCGAACGTTGCCGCTGGTCGTACCGTAATGGAATTCCGCCTTGAAGAAGGCGAGTACCAGGCCGGCGATCTGATCAACGCTGAAATCTTCGCCGCTGGTCAACTGGTTGATGTAACCGGTCAGTCCAAGGGTAAAGGCTTCCAGGGTACGATCAAGCGTTGGAATTTCCGCGGGCAAGATAACACCCACGGTAACTCCGTATCCCACCGCGTTCCAGGCTCTATCGGCCAGTGCCAGACTCCTGGTCGTGTATTCAAGGGCAAAAAAATGTCCGGTCATATGGGCGCTGAGCGCGTGACCGTGCAGTCCCTCGAAGTAGTGCGCGTGGACGCTGAACGCAATCTGTTGTTGGTCAAGGGCGCTGTTCCTGGCGCTACTGGCGGCAACTTGGTTGTACGTCCAGCAGCCAAGGCTCGCGGTTAAGGGGAAGCTGACATGCAATTAAATGTAAATGACGCTCAAGCGATCGAAGTTTCCGAACTGACATTTGGCGGCGAGTTCAACGAGACGCTGGTTCACCAAGCAGTCGTGGCCTACATGGCCGGCGGCCGTCAAGGTAGCAAGCAGCAAAAGACCCGTTCCGACGTTCGTGGTGGCGGTAAGCGCCCATGGCGTCAGAAAGGTACTGGCCGTGCTCGTGCCGGTACTATCCGTAGCCCTATCTGGCGCGGCGGCGGTACCACTTTCGCAGCTCGTCCACAGGATCACTCCCAGAAGCTGAACAAGAAGATGTATCGCGCAGCAATGCGTTCCATCCTTGCTGAGCTGGTGCGTACTGATCGTCTGGTCGTGGTTCAGGATTTCGCCGTTGAAACGCCGAAAACCAAAGACCTGCTGGGCAAGCTGAACAACATGAGCCTGACCGACGTTCTGATCGTGTCGGACGCTGTTGATCAGAACCTGTACCTGGCTGCTCGTAACCTGCCACACGTTGATGTACGTGACGTGCAAGGTTCCGATCCAGTTAGTCTGATCGCATACGACAAGGTGTTGATCACCGTGTCGGCCGTGAAGAAATTCGAGGAGCTGCTGGGATGAACCAGGAACGCGTATTTAAAGTTCTGCTTGGCCCGCACGTTTCCGAGAAGGCTACGGTTCTGGCAGACAAGAAAGGCCAGTTCGTTTTCAAGGTTGCTACTGATGCAACCAAGCTGGAAATCAAGAAGGCCGTCGAAAGCCTGTTCAGCGTGAAAGTAGAGCGTGTTACTACCCTGAATGTTCTGGGTAAGAGCAAGCGCACTGCTCGCGGTCTGGGCAAGCGTAATGACTGGAAGAAGGCAGTTATCTCCCTTCAGCCAGGCCAAGATCTCGATTTCAGCAGCAGTGCTGAGTAAGGAAGGGGTGCATCATGGCAATCGTTAAATGCAAACCGACTTCCCCTGGCCGCCGTTTTGTGGTCAAGGTGGTCAACCAGGAGCTGCATAAAGGCGCTCCTCACGCACCGCTGCTCGAGAAAAAATCGAAGACTGGTGGTCGTAACAACAATGGCCGTATTACTACCCGTCATATCGGTGGTGGTCATAAGCAGCATTATCGTATGGTCGATTTCCGTCGCAACGACAAAGATGGCATCGTCGCCACTGTCGAGCGTATCGAATACGATCCAAACCGTACTGCTCACATCGCACTGCTGTGCTACGCAGACGGCGAGCGCCGCTACATCATCGCCCCTAAAGGCGTGAGTGCTGGCGACCAGCTGATCGCAGGCGCACTGGCTCCAATCAAGCCAGGCAACGCTCTGCAACTGCGCAACATTCCAGTCGGTTCCACCGTACACGGCATCGAACTGAAGCCGGGTAAAGGCGCGCAGATCGCTCGTTCCGCTGGTGCTTCGGCTCAGCTGATCGCTCGTGAAGGCGTTTACGTGACCCTGCGTCTGCGTTCCGGTGAAATGCGTAAAGTCCTGGCTGAATGCCGTGCGACCCTGGGCGAAGTCTCGAACTCCGAGCACAGCCTGCGTTCGCTGGGTAAAGCTGGTGCCAAACGCTGGCGTGGCGTTCGCCCAACCGTTCGTGGTGTTGCCATGAACCCGGTTGACCACCCACATGGTGGTGGTGAAGGTCGTACCTCTGGTGGTCGTCATCCGGTATCGCCATGGGGCTTCCCGACTAAGGGCGCGAAGACTCGTGGTAATAAGCGTACCGACAAAATGATCGTCCGTCGTCGCAAGTAAATAGAGGGATACGACAGTGCCACGTTCTCTGAAAAAAGGTCCTTTTATCGATCTTCACCTACTGAAGAAGATCGAAGTGGCGGCGGAAAAGAACGATCGCAAACCGGTGAAAACCTGGTCGCGTCGTTCGATGATCCTGCCACAAATGGTCGGTCTGACCATCGCAGTACACAACGGTCGTCAGCACGTCCCAGTTCTCGTGAACGAAGACATGGTCGGCCACAAACTGGGCGAGTTCGCCGGTACCCGCACTTATCGCGGGCACGTGGCAGACAAGAAAGCCAAGCGTTAAGGGGTTAGGAAATGGAAGTAGCCGCTAAGTTGTCGGGCGCTCGAATCTCCGCCCAGAAAGCCCGCTTGGTCGCCGACCAGATTCGCGGGAAGAAGGTGGGCGAAGCGCTCAACCTGTTGGCTTTCAGCAGTAAGAAAGCCGCCGAGATCATGAAGAAAGTGCTGGAGTCGGCCGTAGCCAACGCCGAGCATAACGAAGGCGCAGACGTTGATGACCTGAAGGTCAGCACCGTTTTCGTCAACGAAGGGCGTTCGCTGAAGCGCATCATGCCACGTGCCAAAGGCCGTGCTGATCGCATCGTCAAGCGGTCTTGCCATATCACTGTCAAGGTTGCTGACAAGTAACGGAGTCGAAGAGATGGGTCAGAAAGTACATCCCATTGGCATTCGCCTGGGAATCGTCAAGGAGCACACCTCCGTCTGGTACGCAGACGGTCGGACTTATGCGGACTATTTGCTCGCAGATCTGAAGGTGCGTGAGTATCTCCAAGACAAACTAAAAAGCGCGTCCGTAAGCCGTATCGATATCCATCGTCCGGCCCAAACTGCACGTATCACCATCCACACCGCTCGTCCAGGTATCGTTATCGGGAAGAAAGGTGAAGATGTTGAGAAACTGCGTCAGGACCTGACCAAGCAAATGGGTGTGCCTGTGCACATCAATATCGAAGAGATCCGCAAGCCGGAACTCGACGGTATGCTGGTTGCGCAGAGCGTAGCTCAGCAGCTGGAGCGTCGCGTAATGTTCCGTCGCGCTATGAAGCGCGCCGTGCAGAACGCCATGCGCATTGGTGCCAAAGGCATCAAAATCCAAGTGAGCGGTCGTCTCGGCGGTGCTGAAATCGCACGTACTGAATGGTATCGCGAAGGTCGTGTGCCATTGCACACCCTGCGTGCCGACATCGACTATGCCAACTACGAAGCTCACACCACTTACGGTGTGATCGGTGTAAAGGTTTGGATCTTCAAAGGCGAAGTAATTGGTGGTCGCCAAGAAGAACTGAAACCACAAGCACCAGCGCCTCGTAAAAAAGCTGCTAAGTAAGGGGTACGCCAAATGTTGCAACCAAAGCGTACGAAGTTCCGCAAGCAAATGACTGGTCACAACCGTGGCCTGGCATTGCGCGGTAGCAAAGTCAGCTTCGGCGAGTTCGCGCTGAAGTCTGTTGCTCGTGGTCGTCTCACCGCTCGTCAGATCGAGTCAGCGCGTCGTGCTCTGACCCGTCACGTAAAACGTGGCGGCAAGATCTGGATCCGTGTATTCCCGGACAAGCCTATTTCCAAGAAGCCACTCGAAGTTCGGATGGGTAAAGGTAAGGGTAACGTCGAATACTGGGTTGCCCAGATTCAGCCAGGCAAAGTCCTGTATGAAATCGAGGGTGTTTCTGAAGAGCTGGCGCGTGAGGCTTTCGCCCTGGCTGCTGCAAAGCTGCCGCTCGCCACCTCCTTTGTTAAACGGACGGTGATGTGATGAAAGCGAATGAACTTCGTGAAAAATCCGCACAGCAGCTGAACGAGCAACTGCTCGGCTTGCTGCGCGACCAGTTCAATCTGCGTATGCAGAAAGCAACTGGCCAGTTGGGGCAGTCTCATCTGCTCTCGCAAGTTAAGCGTGACATCGCTCGCGTGAAGACTGTGCTCAACCAGCAGGCAGGTAAGTAATCATGGCTGAAGCCGAAAAAACTGTCCGTACGCTGACTGGCCGTGTTGTCAGCGACAAGATGGACAAAACCATCACCGTTCTGATCGAGC
Organism: Pseudomonas sp. GL-R-19; assembly: GCF_019956375.1. Lineage (NCBI taxonomy): Bacteria > Pseudomonadati > Pseudomonadota > Gammaproteobacteria > Pseudomonadales > Pseudomonadaceae > Pseudomonas > Pseudomonas sp. GL-R-19. The sequence continues at coordinate 24,742 of NZ_JAHBDJ010000022.1, forward strand.
GTCGCGTTAAGCACCCGATCTACGGTAAATACGTTAAGCGTTCGACTAAGCTGCACGCGCACGACGAAACCAATCAGTGCCACATCGGCGACAAAGTCACTATTCGTGAAACTCGTCCTTTGGCCAAGACCAAGTCTTGGGCGCTGGTTGATGTTCTCGAACGCGCTGTGGAAGTCTAAGGACTAGGGGTCGGAGAAATTATATGATTCAGACTCAATCCATGCTCGATGTGGCCGATAACAGCGGCGCTCGCCGTGTTATGTGCATCAAGGTGCTGGGTGGCTCCCATCGTCGTTACGCTGGTATCGGTGACATCATCAAAGTTACCGTGAAGGAAGCAATTCCTCGCGGTAAAGTGAAAAAAGGCCAAGTGATGACTGCTGTTGTAGTCCGCACTCGTCACGGCGTACGTCGTGCTGATGGCTCCATTATCCGCTTTGATGGCAACGCTGCTGTTCTTCTGAACAACAAGCAAGAGCCGATCGGCACCCGTATCTTTGGGCCAGTGACCCGTGAACTTCGTACTGAGAAGTTCATGAAGATCGTCTCGCTCGCCCCAGAAGTGCTGTAAGGAGATCCGACATGCAAAAGATTCGTCGTGACGACGAGATCATCGTGATCGCCGGCAAAGACAAAGGTAAGCGCGGTAAGGTGCTTAAGGTTCTCGCTAACAACCGTTTGGTTATTGGCGGTCTGAACCTGGTTAAGCGTCATACCAAGCCTAACCCGATGTCGGGCGTACAGGGCGGTATCGTCGAAAAAGAAGCTCCGCTGGATGCTTCTAACGTCGCCATTTTCAACGGCGAAACCAACAAGGCTGACCGCGTTGGTTTCAAAGTAGAAGACGGCAAGAAAATTCGTGTCTTCAAGTCGACCCAAAAAGCGGTTGATGCTTGAACACTGCTAGGTAGATGAGACCATGGCACGACTAAAAGAGATTTACCGGAAGGAAATCGCTCCGAAACTTAAGGAAGAACTTAAGCTTTCGAACGTGATGGAAGTTCCGCGCGTTACCAAAATCACCCTGAACATGGGTCTGGGCGAAGCGATCGGCGACAAAAAAGTCATCGAGCACGCTGTTGCTGACCTGGAAAAGATCACCGGCCAGAAAGTCGTTGTGACCTACGCTCGCAAATCCATCGCTGGCTTTAAAGTCCGTGAAGGTTGGCCGATCGGCGTCAAAGTGACCCTGCGCCGTGAGCGTATGTACGAGTTCCTGGATCGTCTGCTGTCGATCTCCCTGCCTCGGGTTCGCGACTTCCGCGGCCTGAATGCCAAGTCCTTCGATGGTCGTGGCAACTACAGCATGGGCGTGAAAGAGCAGATCATCTTCCCGGAAATCGACTACGACAAGATCGATGCTCTCCGCGGTCTGGACATCACCCTGACCACCACTGCCAAGAACGATGATGAAGGCCGCGCTCTGCTGCGTGCGTTCAAATTCCCGTTCCGCAACTGATTGGAGTAGGACCATGGCCAAGATGAGCATGAAAAACCGCGAGCTGAAGCGTCAGCTCACGGTTGCCAAGTACGCCAAGAAGCGTGCAGCACTGAAAGCTATCATCGTTGATCTGAACGCAAGTCCAGAAGCGCGTTGGGAAGCTACAGTAGCCCTGCAGAAGCAGCCACGTGACGCAAGCGCTTCGCGCATGCGTAACCGCTGCCGCCTGACCGGTCGTCCACACGGCGTTTACCGCAAGTTCGGCCTCGGCCGTAACAAGCTGCGTGAAGCTGCCATGCGTGGTGACGTACCGGGTCTGGTTAAAGCCAGCTGGTAAGTACTGTCAAAGTCTCGGTGTCCAGGATCGCAAGATCCTGACCATCGGTGGCCTTGAATCTGGATCAAGCCCCTTTTGGGGCTTGATTCATTTCTGGGGTGTGTCTAGAATACCCGGCTCGCCTGAGCCCGTGTTTTTCATGCTCGGAGATTCTCGGCGACACGTAATAGCCGCAAGGCTAATTTTTTTGTATTAGGAGCGTCTAGCCCATGAGTATGCAGGACCCGTTAGCGGACATGCTAACTCGTATCCGTAATGCCCAGATGGCTGAAAAGTCCGTCGTAAGCATGCCATCTTCCACGTTGAAGGTAGCTGTTGCCAAAGTCCTGAAGGACGAAGGTTACATTGCGGGTTATCAGATCAGCAGCGAAATCAAACCTCTGCTGTCCATCGAGCTGAAGTACTTCGAAGGCCGTCCGGTTATCGAAGAAGTGAAGCGCGTTAGCCGTCCAGGCCTGCGTCAGTACAAGTCCGTCGATGATCTGCCAAAAGTTCGTGGCGGTCTCGGTGTGTCTATCGTCTCCACCAACAAGGGTGTGATGACTGATCGTGCTGCGCGCGCTGCCGGTGTCGGCGGCGAAGTTCTTTGCACTGTGTTCTAAGGGGGGATAAGCATGTCACGCGTCGCTAAGAACCCCGTTAAGCTGCCAGCCGGTGTCGAAGTAAAATTCGCAGGCCAACAGCTTTCGGTGAAGGGTGCCAAGGGTACTCTTGAACTGAACATCCATTCGTCCGTTGAGATCGTTGAAGAAGCTGGTGAGCTGCGTTTCGCTGCTCGCAATGGCGATCAACAGACTCGCGCAATGGCTGGTACCACTCGTGCGTTGGTAAACAACATGGTCCAAGGCGTAAGCCAAGGCTTCGAGCGCAAGCTCCAGCTGGTCGGTGTTGGTTACAAAGCGCAAGCAAAAGGCACAGTGCTGAACCTGGCTCTTGGCTTCTCGCACCCAGTGGATTACGAACTGCCGGAAGGCATCACCGCTGAGACTCCTAGCCAGACCGATATCCTGATCAAGGGCATCGACAAGCAGCTGGTAGGTCAAGTGGCCGCCGAGATCCGCGACTTCCGTCCACCAGAGCCGTACAAAGGCAAAGGTGTGCGCTACGCGGACGAAGTCGTCCGTCGTAAAGAAGCCAAGAAGAAGTAGGGCATAGCAAATGACCGACAAAAAAGTTACTCGACTGCGTCGCGCTCGCAAAGCACGCCTGAAAATGCACGAACTCGAAGTCGTGCGTCTCTGCGTGTTCCGCTCTTCGCAGCACATCTACGCCCAGGTCATTTCGGCCGACGGCAACAAAGTCCTGGCAAGCGCCTCGACTTTGGATAAAGAACTGCGTGATGGTGCCACCGGCAACATCGACGCGGCCACTAAGGTTGGCCAGCTGGTCGCTACGCGTGCTAAGGCCGCTGGCGTCTCGCAAGTGGCTTTCGACCGCTCTGGCTTCAAGTACCACGGCCGCGTTAAAGCGCTGGCTGATGCTGCTCGTGAAGCTGGGCTGGAGTTCTAAGTTATGTCAAATAACGACCAAAAGCGCGACGAAGGCTACATCGAGAAGCTGGTTCAAGTTAACCGCGTAGCCAAAACCGTTAAAGGCGGCCGTATCTTCACTTTCACCGCGTTGACCGTGGTTGGTGATGGTAAGGGCCGTGTTGGCTTCGGCCGTGGCAAGTCGCGTGAAGTGCCTGCTGCGATCCAGAAGGCAATGGAAGCTGCTCGCCGCAACATGATCCAGGTTGATCTGAACGGCACCACTCTGCAGTACGCAATGAAGTCCGCTCACGGCGCTTCGAAGGTGTACATGCAGCCTGCTTCTGAAGGTACCGGTATCATCGCTGGCGGCGCTATGCGTGCTGTCCTCGAAGTTGCTGGCGTTCAGAACGTTCTGGCCAAGTGCTACGGCTCGACTAACCCGGTAAACGTGGTTCACGCCACTTTCAAGGGTTTGAAAGCAATGCAGTCTCCTGAATCCATTGCCGCCAAGCGTGGCAAAAGCGTCAAGGAGATCTTCTGATCATGGCTACCGTAAAAGTAACGCTGATCAAAAGCATGACCGGCCGCATCCCTAACCACAAACTGTGCGTTAAGGGTCTGGGTCTGCGTCGCATCGGTCACACTGTAGAAGTCCTGGATACTCCCGAGAATCGCGGGATGATCAACAAGGCTTACTACATGCTGCGTGTCGAGGGTTAATCGATGAAACTCAATGATCTGAGTCCAGCGCCGGGTTCCCGTCGCGAAAAGCATCGTCCGGGCCGTGGTATCGGTAGCGGTTTGGGTAAGACTGGTGGCCGTGGTCACAAAGGTCAGACCTCCCGCTCCGGTGGCACCATTGCTCCAGGCTTTGAAGGCGGTCAACAGCCGCTGCATCGTCGCCTGCCGAAGTTCGGTTTCGTTTCCCTGAAAGCCATGGACCGCGCAGAAGTGCGTCTGTCCGAGCTGGCTAAAGTGGAAGGCGACATCGTCACCGTGCAGTCCCTGAAAGATGCCAACGTGATCAACGTCAACGTACAGCGTGTGAAAATCATGCTGTCCGGTGAAGTGACTCGCGCTGTCACTATCGGCAAGGGAATCGGCGCCACCAAAGGTGCGCGTGCGGCTATCGAAGCAGCTGGCGGCAAGTTCGAGGAATAAATGGCTAAGCAAGGTGCTCTCTCTGCGCTCGGCAAAGGCGGTATGTCTGAACTCTGGGCTCGTCTGCGTTTTCTGTTCCTGGCGATTATCGTCTACCGAATAGGCGCACACATCCCGGTTCCAGGTATCAACCCGGACCGACTCGCGGACCTGTTTCGACAGAATGAGGGGACCATTCTTAGCTTGTTCAACATGTTTTCCGGCGGCGCGCTGGAACGGATGAGCATCTTTGCACTGGGGATCATGCCGTACATCTCGGCATCGATCATCATGCAACTGATGACTGCCGTCAGCCCGCAGCTGGAGCAGTTGAAGAAGGAAGGTGAAGCTGGCCGTCGCAAGATCAGCCAGTACACCCGCTACGGCACTGTCGTCCTCGCTCTCGTCCAGGCCATTGGCATGTCCATTGGTCTGGCGGGGCAGGGCGTTGCGTTCACTGGTGACTTTGGCTTCCATTTCGTCGCGGTATCCACGTTTGTGGCTGGTGCGATGTTCATGATGTGGCTGGGTGAGCAGATTACTGAGCGTGGTGTTGGCAACGGTATCTCGATGTTGATTTTTTCGGGTATCGTCGCCGGTCTTCCGAGAGCGATCGGGCAGTCTTTCGAGTCTGCACGTCAGGGTGATATCAACATCTTCGCCCTGGTTGCCATCGGTTTGCTGGCAGTAGCGATTATCGGTTTCGTGGTGTTCATTGAGCGTGGTCAGCGTCGTATCGCTGTTCACTACGCCAAGCGTCAGCAGGGCCGCAAGGTCTTTGCCGCGCAGACCAGCCACTTGCCGCTGAAGGTGAACATGGCCGGTGTTATTCCGGCTATTTTCGCGAGCAGCATTTTGCTGTTCCCGGCTTCGTTGGGTGCCTGGTTCGGTCAGTCTGAAGGTATGGGCTGGTTGCAGGACATCTCGCAGTCGATCGCTCCTGGTCAGCCGTTGAATATTCTGCTGTTTAGTGCAGGGATTATTTTCTTCTGCTTCTTCTATACGGCGTTGATGTTCAATCCGAAAGACGTAGCGGAAAACCTGAAGAAGTCCGGTGCCTTTATTCCGGGCATCCGTCCAGGTGAGCAGTCTGCGCGCTACATTGATGGCGTTCTGACTCGCTTGACCATGTTCGGTGCTCTTTACATGACGGCCGTCTGCCTGTTGCCCCAGTTCCTGGTGGTTGCAGCCAACGTACCGTTCTACCTTGGCGGGACCTCGTTGCTGATCGTCGTCGTGGTTGTGATGGACTTCATGTCCCAAGTACAATCGCACCTCGTTTCGCACCAGTACGAATCCCTGATGAAGAAAGCCAACCTGAAGGGTTACGGCAGCGGCATGCTGCGCTGACCCATAAGGTTCGAGGAGTTGGTGATGAAAGTTCGTGCATCGGTGAAAAAGCTGTGCCGTAACTGCAAGATTATTCGCCGCGAAGGTGTTGTTCGAGTAATTTGCAGCGCGGAACCGCGTCACAAACAGCGCCAAGGCTGAGTGTGATTGTGCTTCAAGCCCGGCAGCTAGTGCGCTGCCGGGTTGATTATTTGTTATTACAGCGATATTATCTCGCGCCCTATTTCTTGGCTTCCGGGGCGTAGGTAGCTGTCAATTGGAGTCCCACTGAATGGCCCGTATTGCAGGCGTTAACATTCCAGATAACAAGCATACTGTTATCTCGCTGACCTACATCTATGGTGTTGGTCGCACTACTGCACAGAAAATTTGTGCAGAGACTGGGGTAAACCCAGCAGCAAAGATCAAAGATCTGAGCGACGAGCAAATTGAACAGCTGCGTGGCGAAGTGGCGAAGTTCACCACTGAAGGTGACCTGCGTCGCGAAATCAACATGAAAATCAAGCGCTTGATGGACCTCGGTTGCTATCGCGGTCTGCGTCATCGTCGCGGTCTTCCAGTACGCGGTCAGCGTACCAAGACCAACGCGCGTACCCGTAAAGGTCCGCGTAAGCCGATCCGCAAGTAATCGCCCCAGCGAATCGACAGGAAAATTATCATGGCAAAACCTGCTGCTCGTCCTCGTAAAAAAGTTAAAAAGACAGTGGTTGATGGCATCGCCCACATCCATGCATCTTTTAACAACACCATCGTGACCATCACCGACCGTCAAGGTAACGCGCTTTCTTGGGCTACCTCCGGTGGTTCGGGTTTCCGCGGTTCCCGCAAGTCCACCCCGTTTGCTGCTCAAGTAGCTGCTGAACGTGCTGGTCAAGCTGCGCTGGAATACGGCCTGAAAAACCTCGACGTTAACGTCAAAGGTCCAGGTCCAGGTCGTGAGTCTGCTGTCCGTGCTTTGAACGGCTGTGGCTATAAGATCGCCAGCATCACCGACGTGACGCCAATCCCGCACAACGGGTGCCGTCCGCCGAAGAAGCGCCGCGTGTAATCCAGGAGATTGTAAAGAATGGCTCGTTACATTGGTCCAAAATGCAAACTCGCTCGTCGCGAAGGCACCGATCTCTTCCTGAAGAGCGGCGTGCGCGCGATCGAATCGAAGTGCAACATTGAAGCAGCACCTGGTATCCACGGCCAACGCCGCGGTCGCCAGTCCGACTACGGCACCCAACTGCGTGAAAAGCAGAAGGTCCGTCGTATCTACGGCGTTCTCGAGCGTCAATTCAGCGGCTACTACAAAGAAGCTGCTGGCAAGAAAGGTGCAACCGGTGAAAACCTGCTGCAACTGCTCGAATGCCGTCTGGACAACGTTGTATACCGTATGGGCTTTGGTTCGACTCGTGCCGAATCCCGTCAGCTGGTATCGCACAAGTCGATCAGCGTAAACGGTCAGACCGTTAACGTTCCGTCCTACCAGGTTCGTGCTGGTGACGTGGTCGCTGTTCGCGAGAAAGCAAAAAATCAACTTCGCATTGTCCAAGCTCTCGATCTGTGTGCCCAACGTGGCCGCGTAGAATGGGTAGAAGTAGACACTGAGAAGAAGTCGGGCGTTTTCAAGAACGTTCCAGCTCGCAGTGATCTGTCCGCCGACATCAACGAAAGCCTGATTGTCGAGCTCTACTCCAAGTAAGGGCTAGAAAATAGGTGCATCCATGCAGATTTCGGTAAATGAGTTCCTGACACCCCGCCACATTGATGTGCAGGTTGTCAGTCCAACCCGCGCCAAGATCACTCTCGAGCCTCTCGAGCGTGGCTTTGGCCATACCCTGGGCAACGCGCTGCGCCGCATCCTGTTGTCCTCAATGCCCGGCTGTGCAGTAGTCGAGGCCGAGATTGACGGTGTGCTCCACGAGTACAGCGCCATCGAAGGTGTACAGGAAGACGTCATTGAAATCCTGTTGAACCTTAAAGGTCTGGCTATCAAGCTGCACGGTCGTGACGAAGTTACGCTGACCTTGTCGAAGAAGGGTTCGGGGGTGGTTACCGCTGCCGATATTCAGCTGGATCATGATGTCGAGATCGTTAATCCCGATCACGTAATCGCTAACCTGGCGTCTAACGGCGCCCTGAACATGAAGCTCGTAGTAGCTCGTGGTCGTGGTTATGAACCGGCAGATTCGCGTCAGAGCGATGAAGACGAAAGCCGCAGCATCGGTCGCTTGCAGCTTGACTCTTCGTTCAGCCCGGTTCGCCGTATCGCATACGTGGTGGAAAACGCCCGTGTCGAGCAGCGTACTAACCTGGACAAGCTGGTTATTGATCTGGAAACCAACGGTACTCTGGATCCTGAAGAGGCAATTCGCCGCGCTGCAACCATCCTGCAACAGCAGTTGGCTGCGTTCGTCGACCTCAAGGGTGACAGTGAGCCAGTGGTTGTCGAGCAGGAAGACGAGATCGATCCGATCCTGCTTCGCCCGGTTGACGATCTGGAACTGACTGTACGTTCGGCTAACTGCCTTAAGGCGGAAAACATCTACTACATCGGCGACCTGATTCAGCGTACCGAAGTAGAGCTGTTGAAGACTCCGAACCTGGGCAAGAAATCCTTGACTGAAATCAAGGACGTTCTGGCCTCCCGCGGTCTGTCCCTCGGCATGCGCCTCGACAACTGGCCGCCTGCAAGTCTTAAGAAGGACGACAAGGCGACTGCCTGATCGTCGTAATCACCGAACGTAGTGTTTGGTAAGGAATGAACCATGCGTCATCGTAAAAGTGGTCGTCACCTGAGCCGCACCAGCTCGCACCGCAAGGCCATGTTCCAAAACATGGCGGTGTCGCTGTTCGAGCACGAGCTGATCAAAACTACTCTGCCAAAAGCTAAAGAACTGCGCCGCGTTGCCGAGCCGCTGATCACTTTGGCCAAGATAGATAGCGTTGCTAACCGCCGTCTGGCTTTCGACCGTACTCGTTCGAAAGCTATCGTTGGTAAGCTCTTCAACGACCTGGGCAAGCGTTACGCTACCCGTGAGGGTGGCTACCTGCGCATCCTCAAGTGCGGTTTCCGCGCTGGCGACAACGCGCCTATGGCGTACGTCGAGTTGGTTGATCGTGCTACTGCTGGCGAAGCTGTATCTGCCGAGTAAGACGTCAGTCTGAAACAAAGAACCGGGCCTAGTGCCCGGTTTTTTGTGTCTGTAAGAAATGCACCCTTTGTACAAGCGTCTCCCTCGTCCACAGCGTCATCATGTGATGGGGATGATCATTAGTTTTTCTCTATCGATGTCTGCAAGTTAATGAATTTGTAGCTGTCATATTGATGATCAATACTCCCTCTCAGCCGATAGCCGGCAGTTCAAGACCGACAGAGGAAGGAAGATCGCATGAGCCAAAACACAACGCTTACCACCGCCAGTGGCGCTCCTGTTGCCGATAACCAGAATTCCCGTTCCGCCGGCCCTCGTGGCCCGTTGCTGCTCGACGATTTTCATCTGATTGAGAAGCTTGCCCACTTCAACCGTGAAAATATCCCTGAGCGCCGAGTACACGCCAAAGGCTCGGGTGCCTACGGTACGTTTACCGTGACGCGCGATATCACTCGATACACCAGCGCGAGGCTGTTTGAGGCAGTCGGCAAGCAAACCCCGACTTTCCTGCGGTTTTCCACCGTGGGTGGTGAGCGTGGTTCGGCCGATACCGAGCGTGATCCGCGCGGCTTTGCCTTGAAGTTCTACACCGAGGAAGGCAACTGGGACATCGTTGGCAATAACACCCCCGTGTTCTTCATTCGCGATCCACTGAAGTTTCCGGACTTTATCCACACCCAGAAGCGTTTGCCGCAAAGCAACCTGAAAAGTGCCCAGATGATGTGGGACTTCTGGTCGCATTCGCCCGAGGCGCTGCACCAGGTCACCATCCTGTTCTCCGACCGGGGTATCCCGGATGGATACCGCCACATGCACGGCTTTGGTAGCCATACTTACAGCCTTATCAACGCTCAAGGTGAGCGTCACTGGGTGAAGTGGCACTACAAGACTAAACAGGGGATCAAGAACCTTGCTCCTGCCGAGGCGACGCGCCTGGCGGGTACTGATCCGGATTACGCTCAGCGCGACCTGTTCAATGCCATCGAGCAGGGTGATTTCCCGAAATGGCGCGTATGCATTCAGATCATGAGTGAGGCCCAGGCGGCAGCGCACTACGACAACCCGTTTGATGTCACCAAAACCTGGTCGCAGAAAGAGTTTCCACTGATTGAAGTCGGAGAGCTGGAGCTCAATCGCAATCCGCAGAATTACTTCGCGGAAGTCGAGCAAGCGGCGTTTGGTCCCAGCAATATGGTTCCAGGCGTTGGTCTGTCGCCGGATCGTATGCTGCAAGGTCGGGTCTTCGCCTACGCGGACGCTCATCGCTACCGTGTCGGCACCAATCACCAGCAGTTGCCCGTCAACGCTCCACGGAGTCCGGTCAACACTTACCAGCGCGATGGTTCGATGGCTTTTGGCAGCAATGGCGGTGCGACGCCGAACTATGAGCCGAACAGCTACGTCGAGTCGCCGAAGCAGGCGCCTCGTTATGCAGAACCGGCGTTGGCCCTCAGTGGTGCCGCCGATCGTTACGATCATCGTGAAGATACTGATTACTACAGTCACGCTGGCGCGTTGTTCCGCTTGATGTCTGAAGAGCAGAAATCACTGCTGGTCAGCAACATCGCCGGTGCGATGGCGGGTGTGTCGAGCGATGTGGTCGATCGCCAGCTGCAACATTTCTACAAGGCTGACCCGGCGTATGGAGAAGCAATCGCAAAGCTGCTCAACGTACAGCTTAACGAAGTCTAAATGAGAAGCAGAACCGCCCTTGTTAGGGCGGTTTTTTGCGTTATTTCGGCTGATTTTCTCAGGATATCTTCGCTTTTATTGCGTCTTGCGAGTGACGATAAGGGCATGTTGGTTCAAACTACAACTTTCAAGCAGGGAGATGTAGGGCGATGCAAGGCCACCCGGATGTGATCGATTACCTCAACACGTTGCTGACCGGCGAACTGGCCGCGCGTGATCAATATTTCGTCCACTCGCGGATGTATGAGGACTGGGGTTTCACCAAGCTCTACGAACGAATCAACCACGAGATGGAAGAGGAAGCAGGGCACGCTGATGCCCTGATGCGCCGGATTCTGATGCTCGAAGGCACGCCGCGCATGCGTCCGGACGATCTCGATGTCGGCACCACGGTGACAGAGATGCTCGAAGCGGATTTGCGCCTGGAATACAAGGTTCGTGCTGCGCTGTGCAAGGGCATCTCGCTCTGCGAGCAGCACAAGGACTATGTCAGCCGCGAAATGCTGCGGGTTCAATTGCACGACACCGAAGAAGATCACACCTACTGGCTCGAGAAGCAGTTGGGTCTGATCAAGTTGATCGGGCTTGAGAACTACCTGCAATCCCACGCCTGATTGCATAGGGGAAGCCCCAACGTCTTTTGTAGGAGCGAGCTTGCTCGCGAAAAATCTGAAGGCGCTGCGTTATCGTTTGCGACCTTCGTCGGAACGCCGCCCGGAGCAAGCTCGCTCCTACAGATATAAAAAAGCCCCTGTCATTGATGAAGTGACAGGGGCTTTTTCGTGGGGCCAGGTTAAGCCCGGTCACGCTCCAGCAGCGGTTTGAGGTAGTAGCCAGTATGAGACTGCTTCATCTCGGACACTTCCTCTGGTGTGCCGACGGCAATGATCTGCCCGCCCTTGGAACCACCCTCCGGACCCAGGTCAACCAGCCAGTCAGCGGTCTTGATCACGTCCAGGTTGTGTTCGATCACTACCACTGTGTTGCCGTGGTCGCGCAGGCGATGCAGCACGTCCAGCAGTTGCTGGATATCCGCAAAGTGCAGCCCGGTGGTGGGTTCGTCGAGGATGTACAGGGTCTTGCCGGTATCGCGCTTGGACAGTTCGCGGGACAGTTTCACCCGCTGGGCTTCACCGCCGGACAGCGTGGTCGCCGATTGCCCCAGCTTGATGTATGACAGGCCGACGTCCATCAACGTTTGCAGCTTGCGCGCCAGGGCCGGTACGGCATCGAAGAACACCCGCGCTTCCTCGATGGTCATCTCGAGGGTTTCGTGGATGCTCTTGCCCTTGTACTTGATCTCAAGGGTTTCACGGTTGTAGCGCTTGCTCTTGCACACGTCGCAGGGCACATAGATGTCCGGCAGGAAGTGCATCTCCACCTTGATCAGGCCATCGCCCTGGCAGGCTTCGCAACGCCCGCCCTTCACGTTGAAGGAGAAGCGCCCCGGCCCGTAGCCACGGGAGCGGGACTCCGGTACGCCGGCGAACAACTCGCGGATCGGTGTAAACAGCCCGGTGTAGGTCGCCGGGTTGGAGCGCGGTGTACGGCCAATCGGGCTCTGGTCGATGTCGACGACCTTGTCCAGGTGCTCGAGGCCTTTGATGTTGTCGTGGGCGGCCGCTTCAAGGGTAGTGGCGCCATTCAGCGCCGTAGCGCTCAAAGGGAACAGCGTGTTGTTGATCAGGGTCGACTTGCCTGAGCCGGATACGCCGGTCACACAGGTCAGCAAGCCAATTGGAATCTCCAGGTCGACATCGCGCAGGTTGTTGCCGCGCGCACCCTTGAGCGACAGCGTCAGCTTCTTGTTGCGCGGTGTGCGCTTGGTCGGGACTTCGATCTTTACCCGGCCTGACAGGTATTTGCCCGTCAGCGAGTCCGGGTGCGCCATGACCTCGGCCGGTGTGCCTTCGGCGACGATATGCCCGCCGTGCACGCCGGCGCCCGGGCCGATGTCCACCACGTAGTCGGCAAGACGGATCGCGTCTTCGTCGTGCTCGACCACGATCACGGTGTTACCGATATCGCGCAGGTGCTTGAGGGTGCCCAGCAGCCGGTCGTTATCGCGCTGATGCAGGCCGATGGAGGGTTCGTCGAGGATGTACAGGACGCCCACCAGGCCGGCGCCAATCTGGCTGGCCAGACGAATACGCTGGGCCTCGCCACCGGACAGGGTGTCCGCACTGCGATCCAGCGACAGATAGTCGAGACCGACGTTGACCAGGAACTGCAGGCGTTCGCGGATTTCCTTGAGAATCTTGTCGGCAATTTCGCCACGCCGGCCGGTGAGCTTGAGCCCGCCAAAATAATCGGACGCATCGCCGATCGGCAGGTTGGTCACCGCCGGCAGGGTTTTCTCGCCAACCCACACATGACGCGCCTCACGCCGCAGACGGGTGCCGCGGCAATCCGGGCATGACTGGGTGCTGAGGAACTTGGCCAGCTCTTCGCGCACCGATGCCGATTCAGTCTCGCGGTAGCGTCGCTCCAGGTTCGGCACGATGCCTTCGAACGGATGCGAGCGTTTGACGATGTCGCCACGGTCGTTCAGGTATTTGAAGTCGACGTTTTGCGAACCGCTGCCGTGCAGGATGAATTTCTGCTGATCGGCCGGCAGTTCGTTGAACGGTACTTCCAGGCTGAACTTGTAGTGCGAGGCCAGCGAGCCGAGCATCTGGAAGTAATAGACGTTGCGCCGATCCCAACCGCGAATCGCCCCTTCGGCCAGGGTCAGTTCGCCATTGACCAGGCGCTTGATGTCGAAGAACTGCTTCACCCCCAAACCATCGCAGGTCGGGCAAGCGCCGGCCGGGTTGTTGAAGGAGAACAGTTTTGGCTCAAGCTCGCTGATGGCGTGGCCACAAATCGGGCAGGCGAAGCGTGCGGAGAAGATCATCTCTTCGCCGGGCTCGTCGTCCATCGGCGCCACCAGGGCGATGCCATCTGCCAATTTCAGCGCGGTTTCGAAGGATTCCGCCAGGCGCTGTTGCAGGTCGGCGCGGACCTTGAAGCGGTCGACCACGACATCGATCGTATGTTTTTTCTGCTTGTCGAGCTTGGGTGCTTCGTCCAGCTCATAGAGCTTGCCGTTGATCCGGGCGCGGACGAAGCCTTGGGCGCGCAGCTCTTCGAAAACCGACAGGTGCTCGCCTTTGCGCTCGCGGATGACTGGCGCCAACAGCATCAGCTTACTGCCCTCCGGTTCGGCGAGGACCAGGTCGACCATCTGGCTGACGGTCTGCGCTTCCAGCGGGATGTCGTGATCCGGGCAACGTGGAATACCCACGCGAGCATAAAGCAGGCGCAGGTAGTCGTAGATTTCGGTAATGGTGCCGACCGTCGAGCGCGGGTTGTGCGAGGTGGACTTCTGCTCGATGGAGATCGCCGGCGACAGGCCTTCGATGGTGTCGACGTCGGGTTTTTCCATCATTGACAGGAACTGCCGGGCGTAGGCCGACAGCGATTCGACGTAGCGGCGCTGACCTTCGGCGTACAGGGTGTCGAAAGCCAGGGACGACTTGCCGGAGCCGGACAGGCCGGTGATGACGATCAGTTTGTCCCGTGGCAGGGTCAGGTCGATGTTCTTCAGGTTGTGGGTTCGAGCCCCACGAATCAGGATCTTGTCCAAGGTGGCCTCGCTCGGCGGGCGTCGAAAACGTAGGAGTATACGGCCAAATACTGGATGGATGCACACTATCAAGCGAATGGGCTACTGTCTTACATGAAGAGTGCGTCAGCAATGCGCGTCAAAGCGTCGCGATATACCCAGCCAATCGATGGGACTGGTAGAATCGCCGCCGGTTCACATGAGGTTTTTCCATGCACGATCCCCACAGCGAGCGCATGAGTGGCAGCGAGACCCGCGCAGCAAGCGGTCTGGCCCTGGTGTTCGCCTTCCGTATGCTTGGCATGTTCATGGTGTTGCCGGTACTGGCGACCTATGGGATGGATCTGGCCGGAGCCACGCCGGCCCTGATCGGCCTGGCGATCGGCGCCTATGGCCTGACCCAGGCGATTTTCCAGATTCCGTTCGGGTTCATTTCCGACCGCATCGGTCGCCGCCCGGTGATTTACCTGGGCTTGATCGTCTTTGCCCTCGGCAGTCTGCTGGCAGCCAATGCCGATTCGATCTGGGGTGTGATTGCCGGGCGCATCCTGCAGGGCGCCGGGGCGATTTCCGCGGCGGTCATGGCCTTACTGTCGGACCTGACCCGCGAGCAACACCGGACCAAGGCCATGGCCATGATCGGCATGACCATCGGCCTGTCGTTTGCGGTGGCCATGGTGGTCGGCCCGCTGCTGACCCGCGCCTTCGGGTTGTCCGGGCTGTTCCTTGCCACGGGCGGCATGGCGTTGTTCGGCATCGTGATCGTGATGTTCATGGTGCCGCGCACCACCGGCCCGTTGCAGCATCGCGAATCCGGTGTCGCGCGCCAGGCGCTGATACCGACCCTCAAGCATCCGGACCTGCTGCGCCTGGACCTCGGCATTTTTGTGTTGCACGCGATGTTGATGTCCAGCTTCGTCGCCTTGCCACTGGCGCTAGTCGAAAAGGCCGGGCTGCCCAAAGAGCAGCACTGGTGGGTGTATCTGACCGCGCTGCTGATTTCTTTCTTCGCCATGATCCCGTTCATTATCTACGGCGAGAAGAAACGCAAAATGAAACGAGTTTTACTCGGCGCCGTCGTGACGCTGATGCTCACTGAGCTATTCTTTTGGCAGTTCGGCGACAGCTTGCGGGCTCTGGTGATCGGTACGGTGGTGTTCTTCACCGCGTTCAATCTGCTGGAAGCTTCGTTGCCATCGCTGATCAGCAAGGTTTCACCGGCGGGCGGCAAGGGCACGGCGATGGGGGTTTATTCCACCAGCCAGTTCCTCGGGTCGGCATTGGGTGGCATTCTTGGCGGCTGGCTGTTCCAGCATGGCGGTCTGTCGGTTGTGTTCCTCGGATGCGCCGGTCTGGCTGCCCTCTGGCTGGCCTTTGCTGTTACCATGCGAGAACCTCCCTACGTGACAAGCCTGCGCTTGCCGTTGTCGCCCGAGGCGATCCGCGAAGCGGGTCTGGTCGAGCGCTTGAAGGCGGTCGTAGGGGTAACAGATGCAGTGATAGTCGCTGATGAAGCGGCCATTTACATCAAATTGGACACCGAACTATTGGATCGCACCACCCTTGAAAGCCTGGTGAACAACCCGGACGGGGCAGCGTGCGTAGCCTAGGAGAACGTAATGGCCCGTGGGGTTAACAAAGTCATATTGGTCGGCACTTGCGGCCAGGATCCTGAAGTTCGTTACCTGCCGAATGGTAACGCCGTGACCAACTTGAGTCTGGCGACCAGCGAACAGTGGACCGACAAGCAAACCGGTCAGAAAGTCGAAAAAACCGAATGGCACCGTGTGTCGATGTTCGGCAAAGTTGCGGAAATCGCTGGCGAATACCTGCGTAAAGGTTCGCAGGTGTACATCGAAGGCAAGCTGCAGACCCGCGAGTGGGAAAAAGACGGTATCAAGCGTTACACCACCGAAATCGTGGTCGACATGCAAGGCACCATGCAACTGCTGGGCGGCCGTCCACAGGGCGAACAGCAGGGGCAGGGCGGCGGTAACAACTACCAGCAATCCGCTCCGCGCCAGCAGGCACCGCGTCCACAGCAGTCGGCACCGCAGCAGTCGCGCCCAGCTCCACAGCAGGCTGCTCCTCAGCCGGCTCCGGATTTCGACAGCTTTGATGACGATATCCCGTTCTGATTCTTTCATCAAAGAATAGAACCTGAAAAAAGCCCGGCCTCCTTATGGATGCCGGGCTTTTTGCATTTTTACCAGGGCATTCCTCGCTGGGATCGAGGACCGTCCAGCCGCCAGCGCGCGGTGATACTCTGCGACTGGTCCAGACCTTGTGCAGAGTTGCCCTATGGATCGTCTGTCTACGTTGTTGTCACAGTTCGGCGTGCGCGCGAACCTGTTTTACAGCGGCATGCTTTGCGGCGTGGCGTCCTACGATGGCGCCGACCAGCGCGGTCATATTCACCTGTTGCAGGCCGGCTCTGTCACGTTGAAAGGCCCAGGGAGGAGTGAGTTGTTGCTCTCTCGCCCCAGCCTGATTTTCCTGCCGCGCCCCAGCCGACATCAGCTCATCGCCAGTGACACTGAAGGTGCTCAGCTGTTATGTGCGTCGATGCTGTTCGATGGTGGCGCCAGTAATCCGATATCTGCTTCGCTCCCCGATCTTCTGGTATTGCCTCTGGATGAGCTGCCGTTGCTGGCCGACACCCTGAGATGGATGTTCGATGAAGCTGGCTCCGGGCATTGTGGCAGGGAGGCGGTGCTTGATCGTTTGTTTGAGCTGTTGATCATTCTGCTGTTCCGGCATCTGCTCGACCACCAACAGTTGAGCACCGGCATGATGGCCGGGTTGGCCGATGTGCGGCTGTCGCGCTCGCTGATACAGATGCAAAACCAACCTCAGCGGGCCTGGTCAGTGGCCGAGTTGGCGAATGAGTCGAACATGTCCCGTGCCGCTTATGCGGTGCATTTTCGCGCGGTCCTGGGGCAAACACCGTTGGATTATCTTTTGAGCTGGCGCATCAGTCTGGCGCAGAAGCGCCTGCGGGAAGGGCGGCCGATTACGCTGATCGCCGATGAGGTGGGTTATGAAAGTCCGTCGGCGCTTGCCCGTGCGTTTCGCCGCAAGACCGGCTGCAGTCCACGGGGTTGGATGAAATCCCTGGCCGTTGAGGGCCGCGTACTTGCTGATGATGACGATGACCTGAATGCATCGAGCTGATTCAGGCCATCGGCGGATGAAGTCGTCAGCTCAAGGGGTTTCCAGTCTGGTCAGCGAATGGCCCGCCACGAACAGGGAGGCGGCAAGCAAGCCGATGTCCTTAAGCAGGAACTGGCCAGGCGCGACCGTAATGGCCGGGAAACCAAGGCCGGGCTCAATCACGCCGGGTGTCGAGAACATAAAGCTCAAGGTGGTGAAAAACAGCCCGGCAGACAAGAAGCCTCCGATCAATGAAAGCTTTGGAGACAGCAGGCGGCCCGCAATCAGAACGCCGATGGAAATCTCCAGGACACCGAGCAAACTGGAAAACAGATCGACACTGAAAAGGTCATAGACCCATCCCAGCAAGGGGCTATTGCTCACCAGTGGCACCAGCCCCTCTGCTTCATAGTGGGTAAATTTCATTCCGCCGAACCAGAAGTAGATAACGGCGAGGGCGAAGTAAATGCCGTAGGTCCCGATCGCCATGGTGGTGAGTCCGAGGGACGTTTTTTTCGACAGGCTGTCAGTGCTGATATTCATGCTGTTCATTGTTCAGGCTTCCAGTGAGTTATCCAGAAAGTGGCATGGGTGAAAGCAACATCCCCCGCGTATGCGTTGGGAGTAGCGTCATTGTTGGCTTTGGCGTGCCTTTCCAGGGTTCTGGCGGTATTGCGTTCGATGCAGATCGTCCAGACTCACTGGCAATAAAAAGCCCATGGCATGTGAGGCCATGGGCTTCTTTCATTTCTGCTGTCTCGTCCTGAATAAGGTTTACACCTTCTGGCTTCCGATCAGGAAATCGTTGGTCGACACCACGCTGGCATACGCAAACGCCAGGGCTGCCATGAACGCCGCATGAACCTGCGCCGCCGGAACCGCTACGCCATTGAACTCCAGGTCGCGGGTGGCGCAGGCGTCGTGGATCACGGTCACCTTATAGCCAAAGTCCGCCGCCGCACGGGTGATGCCGTCGACGCACATGTGGCTCATGCTGCCCACGACCACCAGTTCCTTGATGCCTTGCTCGTCGAGGATCGATTTCAGCTCGGTTTCGCGGAATGAATTGACGAAGTGCTTGAGCACCACCGGTTCGTTGGCACGGTTGAGCACTTTGGGGTGCAGCTTGGCGCCTTCGGAGTTCGGGGTGAAAAACGGTGCCTCTTCGGAGGTGAATTCGTGGCGGATGTGCACCACCGAATCACCGGCGTCGCGGAAGGCCTTGATCAGGCGTACGGCGTTGTCTGCGGCGGCGTCGGCACCGACCAGCGGCCACTTGCCTTGGGGGAAGTAGTCGTTCTGGATATCGACTACGATGAGCGCTTGCTTGGCCATGACTGATTCCTCGAAGTGTGTGTTGGTGTGGAATGAAGTATTGGCGCTGGCAGGCGGTCCGGGGATTGGCCGCACCGACAATAAGAGGGGGAAAACTGACAATGGATGCAGAAAGGGCAATCGCCGAGCTCGGTGTGTTGATCTATCCCGGCGCGCAGAAGGCGGCGGTGCATGGCTTGACCGACCTGTTCGAGGTGGCCAACCGGATCGCCACCAAGCATCAGTCTGCGCAGTTGCCGCTGCTGCGGGTCAGCCATTGGCAAGTCGAGGGTGATCAGCCGCCAGTTCGGGTCTTCGACAGCCATCCCGGCCCGGAGCGTACCCTGGTGGCCGTGTTGATTCCGCCATCGATCGCCGGTTTTTCCGAAGGCCAGGCGCCACAGGGATTGATCCGCTGGTTGCGCGAGCAACATGCCAGCGGCGCGACACTGGGCGGGGTTTGCGTGGGCTCTATCCTGTTGGCTGAAAGCGGTCTGCTCGACGGTCGCAGCGCCACCACCCACTGGACCTCGGCCAAAACCTTTGCCGAACGTTACCCGGCGATCAGGCTCAAGGCCGACACACCGATTGTCGATGACGGCGATCTGATTACCACCGCCGGGCTGATGGCCTGGTCCGAACTCGGTTTGCGCCTGGTCAACCGGTTGCTGGGACCGAGCATTGCCACCAATACCGCACGTTTTCTGGTGGTGGAGCACAGCGACAGCGCCAGCGAGTGCGGCAGTAATTTTGCGCCGATTCTCAGCCATGGCGATGCGGCGATCCTCAAGGTGCAACACTGGCTGCAAAGTACCGGGGCGACCGATGTATCGCTGGCGGCGATGGCCGAAAAGGCCGGCCTGGAGGAGCGCACCTTCCTGCGAAGATTCCGCGCGGCTACCGGGCTCAAACCCACCGAATACTGCCAGCATCTGCGAGTCGGCAAGGCCCGGGAAATGCTCGAGTTCACCAACGGCACCATCGACCATATCGCCTGGACCGTGGGTTACCAGGACCCCGGGGCGTTTCGCGCGACGTTCAGGAAAATCACCGGGTTGGCGCCGAGTGATTATCGGTCGAGATTTGGGGTGACGCCGGGTGCTGCTGTGCGGTAGTCGCTGTACTGCCAATAACCTGTAGGAGCAGGCTCGCTCCCACAGGGCGTCGTGCAAAATGCCGGAAAATCAAAGGGCGTCGTGCAGAATAAAACAGGCCCCATGCCATCACTTTCTGCGTAACAGGCTGATTTGAAAAACGTTTCCCTGCACTGCGCCTTGGCCTGATCTCTGCACCCCTTCAGCTACATTCATCAAGCGTCGATTGAAGGGGGATGCATGACCCCAACAACCCGCAAGAAACTGGTGGTCGCCCATTCGGTGCTCGCCGATGCGCCACCGCATGAAGTTGAAACCAACCGTGCGCTGGCCCGCTGGCTGGCGCAGATTTTGGGGCTCAAGTACGGCGGCAGTTACCACCCGCAATTACACGACGGGCGGGACCTCTACCTGTTGCCGACCCAGACCCTGGTGGGCGCTGCGGCTGCCCGGCAACTGGGGGTCAAGGGGCCGGAGGATTTGTGGGGCGGTTATGTCGACCACGACTTCATATGCACCAAAGCCATCAGCCATGGATTACTCAACCACCATGCCCATGCACCGCCAGGCTGGGCGCCGTTGTTTTCCGAACGGGTGCGCAGTGTCGTGCTCGACGGTCTCAGCGTGTTCTCGCTGGAGGATGCACGGCCAGCGGCGAAGCATCTGCTCTATACCGGCCCGATCCGCCTCAAGCCGATTCACGCCTGCGCCGGGCGGGGTCAGGAAGTGATCGACAGCCTCGACCGGTTCGACGAAATCCTTGCCCGGCCCGAAGCCAAGACGCTGTTCACGCAAGGCGTGGTCTTGGAGCAGGACCTGGATCAAGTGATCACCCACAGCGTTGGTCAGAGTTTCATCGGCGACAAGGTGCTGAGTTACTGTGGTGAACAATACTTGACCAAGGACGCAAGGGGCGAAGAGGTGTATGGCGGCTCGAACCTGTTGGTGGTGCAGGGCAGCTACGTCGATTTGCTGAAGCTGGACCTGGCCGATGATGTGCGGGTGGCTATCAAGCAAGCGCAGGTGTTCGACAGCGCCGCGGATGAAGCCTATCCGCGTTTCTATGCGTCACGGCGCAACTACGACATCGCTCAGGGCATCGATAGCGACGGCAAACAGCGCAGTGGCGTGCTGGAACAGTCCTGGCGCATGGGCGGTGCCAGCAGCGCCGAGGTAGCGGCCTTGCAGAGTTTCGTCAGCGATCCGGGGATGTGCGCCATTCGTGTGTCTTCGGTGGAAACCTACAGCGATCAGCCGTTGCCGGCAGACGCTATCGAGGTGTACCGCGGGCCGGCGCAGACCAGTGACTTTCTCCTCAAGTACGTGACGGTTAAATCCTATGACGGCTAGAAGCGAATCCATTCAGATCGACATCGACAACGAACAGATGAGCGGGACTTTTCTGAGCCCCAAATCGAAAGTCCCCGGCGTGCTCTTCGTGCACGGTTGGGGCGGCAGTCAGGAGCGGGATCTGGAACGCGCCAAGGGCATCGCCGCGTTGGGCTGTGTCTGCCTGACGTTCGACCTGCGCGGACACACCGGCGGCACCGGCATTCCATTGTCCCGGGTGACCCGCGAAGACAACCTGCGCGACCTGCTGGCAGCCTATGACCGATTGCTCGCGCACCCGGCTCTCGATACGTCGGCGATTGCCGTGGTCGGCACCAGTTACGGAGGGTATCTGGCTTCGATTCTGACCTCGCTCAGGCCGGTTCGCTGGCTGGCGCTACGGGTACCGGCGTTGTATCGCGATGAGCAATGGCACGCGCCGAAACGCGAATTGGACAAGCTGGATCTGCGTGATTACCGAGCTAGCCTGATACGTGCCGACAGTAACCGCGCCTTGCATGCCTGTTCGCAATTCACTGGGGATGTCCTGCTGGTGCAGTCCGAGACCGACGAATACGTGCCCCACGCGACGATCATGAGCTATCGGGCAGCCTGCCAGCAGACGCACTCACTGACTCACCGCATCATCGATGGAGCCGACCATGCCTTGAGTGACCCGATTTCCCAGCAGGCCTACACCTCGATCCTGGTGGACTGGATTACCGAGATGGTGGTGGGGGAGCGGTTGAGCATTATTCAATCATCTTGAGATTTGTGGCGCGTCCAAGGCCGCCATCGCGAGCAGGCTCGCTCCCACATGGATCGAGGGTGTACATGGAATCTGCATCCACCAACAGACCCTGTGGGAGCGAGCCTGCTCGCGATGGCGGCCTCGCAACCACCCCATCACTTGGTTTTTTTCTCGACCCGCAACGCCTTGGCCTTGGCCTCCACCAGCAAATACATCACCACGCTAATCAACAGCGGCAAAATGAAATAAATCGCCCGATAGGCTAGCAGTCCCGCTACCAGACTGCCCCGCGAAACCTCATGTTGCAGCAGTGCCACGAACACCGCCTCGAGTACGCCAAGCCCGGCCGGGATGTGGGTGATGACTCCGGCGATGGCGCTGATCAACAGCACGCCCAGCACCAGTGGATAGTCCAGTTTGCCTGGCAACAAGGTGAAAATCACCGCCGCCATCAGCGACCAGTTCAATGCCCCCAGGACCAGTTGCAGCACCGCCATGCGCAGCGACGGCAGATCAATTTCCACGCCGCGAGTCGCCCACTCCCGATGTTTGGAAAACCGACACGCCGCCAGGTATCCGGTGCTCAGCAACAACAACAAAACTCCCACGCCTTGCAGCGCGCTACTGCTGAGTGTCCAGCCCGGTGGCATGTGCACCAGCCCGCTGCTGAACACCGCGCCGGCAATTATCATGTAGCCGAACCAGTTGGTCGCCAGGCTCAGGCCGAGAATTTTCGCGATGTTGCCCTTGCTCACCCCGAGCCGCGAATACAACCGGTAACGCATGGCGATGCCACCGACCCAGGCGCTCAGGCTCAGGTTGAAGGCGTAGCTGATGATTCCCACGGGCAGGATCTGTTTCCACGTCAGGTTCTGGCGGATGTAGGTGCGACCAATCAGGTCGAAGCAGGCGTACACCAGAAAACTCACCAGGGTCAGCCCCGAGGCAATGATCAGCGTGCGCACCTTGAAATCGGCCAGGTTATCGAACACTTCGTTCCACTCGATGCGCTGGGCGAGCGTCGTGAACAGCACGATCAGCATCAGGAAAAACAGCATCGTCAGCGGTCGTTTCCAGCGACGCCAATGGAACTTGCCGGAGCTTTTGCCGGGAGAGGCCGAATGGGTCTCAGCGCGGTTCATGGTCAGCACTCCCGGTTGGCGGGGGGAAGGGTTTCAGGCGAGGTTTATGCGCCGGCAACCAACCGGCCCACGCCGGAAAATGCCGCAGGAAGTGAAACACCAGAAAACCGATGGTCATGTGCCAGACACGCCCTCGTGGCGCGACGTCGGGAGGCATGGCTTTGCAATGGTTATCGCTGAGGTCTTGCAGGCGATCGAACAGATGACGATTGAAGGCCTGGTCGCGGATCAGCACGTTGGCTTCCAGATTCAACGACAGACTCAATGGGTCGAGGTTGCTGGAGCCGACGGTGCTCCAGTCTTCGTCCACCAGGGCGACTTTGCCGTGCAGCGGGCGGTCGCAATATTCGAAGATCTTCACGCCGGACTTGAGCAGGTAGTCATAGGTCATACGCGCGGCGAGCCTGGCCACCCGCATGTCTGGCTGGCCCTGCAGGATCAGCCGCACATCCACGCCTCGGCGGGCCGCGTTGCGGATCTCGCGCAGCAAGCGAAAACCGGGAAAGAAGTAGGCGTTGGCGATCACCGCTCGGCGCTGTGCCTGGCGCAACGCCTGGCGGTAAACCTCTTCGATGTCGGTCGGGTGTTCCCCGTTGTCGCGGTACACCAGCCGTACCTGGCCATCGTGATCGCTGAAGGCCAGTTCCGAGCGCCGCTGCCGACGGCGTTGCCACCAGTATTTGGCGTGCATCGGGCGACCGCATTGCAGCAGGGCGAAGTGATGGATGTCGGCCACGGCCGGGCCTTGCACCTCTACGGAATAATCCTGTTTGGCCTCGGGGCCGAAGTCGGCCAGATGATCGGCGGAAAAGTTGATCCCGCCGACGAACGCGAGGCTGCCATCCACCACCACGATCTTGCGGTGCAGGCGCCGGAACCAGTTGGTGCGGATGCCCAGGCGTTTCGGTGCCGGGTCGAATATTTGCAGGTGTACGCCGGCCGCAGTCAGCGCGGTGAGGAACCCGGTACTCAGCTCGCCGCAGCCAAAACCGTCGAGGCTGACGATGGTGCGCACGCCACGTTGAGCGGCTTCGATCAGGATCTGCTGCAGCTCATTGCCGACCTTGTCCTCGAACAGAATGAAGGTTTCCAGCAGGATCTCACTTTGCGCCCGGCGCAGGGCTGCAAACACCCGGGGAAAGTACGCCTCGCCATTTTCCAGCAACTCGACCCGATTGCTGCCTTGCCAGCCGTATTCGACATCGACCGCTGTCGGCTCGTGGGTGGGCGGAGCGGGGATGTGTTCCAGCGTGGTTTTTTCCATCGGCCGGCTGCTCATAGCTCGATCTCCACCGACAGCGGGGCGTGGTCGGAAAGGTGCGACCAGGGCCGGGTGGACAGCACTTGCGGATGGCTGGCCTTGAGGTTGCGCACGTAGATGCGGTCCAGGCGCAATGCCGGCAAGCGCGCGGGGAAACTGCGCGCCGGTTTGCCATGCTGCGCGGCGAAGACTTCATGCAGACCGCTGGGCTTGAGAAACGCATCGGCGCGCTGGCGCCAGTCGTTGAAGTCCCCGGCGACAATCACCGGGGCATTGCCGGGCAGGGCGTCCAGGCGTTGGGTGAGCAGCTTCAGTTGCGCGGTACGATGGGTTTCGCGCAGCCCCAGGTGCACGCAAATTGCATGCACCTCCTGACCGTCTCCGGGCATGCGCAACACACAGTGCAAGAGCCCGCGGTTCTCGTGGCCGCTGATGGACACGTCGAGGTTGTCGTGGCGGATGATCTGGAACTTCGACAACAGCGCATTGCCGTGATCACCCGTCGGATACACCGCATTGCGTCCATAGGCGAACTGCGGCCACAGGGTATCGGCGAGGAATTCGTATTGCGGCATCGCCGGCCAATTGGTGTAACGCTTGGGGTGCTGTTCATGGGTGCCGTGGACTTCCTGCAAAAACACCACATCGGCAGACACACTGCGCACCGCTTCACGCAGTTCCGGCAGGATGAAACGCCGGTTGAGCGCAGTGAACCCCTTGTGGGTGTTGACCGTCAGTACCGTAAAACGACAAATGACGGACGAACCTTGTACCCGCATGTCGGTTGCGTTTGAGTGTGCGGGAATATCGGTGTGATTCGCTGTCATGTCGCCTCCCGCCTGACGGCTACTGTCTTTGGATGACTCTGGGGCGGCGGCGAAAGTTTCGATGGGGCTACGGGCGGTACACAGTTATCACACCACAACAGATTTAATGTGGGAGCGAGCCTGTGGTGAGGGGGCTTGCCCCCGTTGGGCCGCGAAGCGGCCCCAAAATCGCTGATGTACCAAAGATTTTGTGAGTGCTACGCACTCAAACGGGGCGGTGCGGCGTTCCGACAAGCCCCCTCGGCACAGCTCGCGGTGCTGGCGCTGAAGCCGGAGAGGTCCTGAAGAATCGGCGCGAGAAAGGTAAAGGCGATGAACGAACCGCCGTAGCCGACGGCTGTCATGGCATACATCAGCAACAGGCGCGGTTGTTTGAGCACCTGCAATTACTGCAACATCGCTGTCCTGCTTTCTGCGGGCAATGTCCGAACTTGCCCGGCATTTCTCGATCAGTTCCTTACAGACACAGCCAAAGGAGTGGGTGCTTTGATCAGGCTCAAGACCGCGATACTGCTGGGCGCGTTGCTGTTGCTGGGCAGCGAACAACTGGAAGCCGCCGCGATACCGGGGCTGCCGACCACCGCGACACCGCTGGCGCACCCCGAACCGCTGGTGCAAGGCGGGTTACTGGGGGCCATCAGCTCAAGCATCGACGAGGTCCAGACCAAGCTTGATCTGGACCAAAACCTCGTCGACGTCTGGCGCCTGCGTGTCGACCTCGCGGCCGATGAAGTGGATCAGTTGGTCAATGAGCCCTCGGTCCGTTCGCCCTGGAGCGTCGCCGGCGATTTTCTGCTGTTGACCTGCGTGTGGGCAGCCGTGTTTGCCTGTCTTTGGCTGCTCGGGCGATTGTTGGCCAAACGCCTGTGCGAGCATCGCCTGCTGCTCAGCCGCGAGCGTGGCCAGGCCCTGCTCGGTTACTTACTGCCCTATACCCTTCCAGCGGTGGTCAGCCTGCCCCTGACGATTTATGCCAGCCAGTTTTTGCCGGTATCGGCGGGTCGGGTGCTGGCGCTGTGTCTGGCTTATGCCGCTAGCGCGGGGATATTTTCCGCGTCATTGGTGCTGTCGTTGGTGGTAGTGTTCAATGCCGGCCACAAACGGCGGGCGGTGCAGATCATTCGCGAGAAGAGTCCCCGGCCGTTATTCGGTATCGGTTTTCTGGTGGCCTTGAGCGATGCCCTGACCAGCCCGCAGATCGCCCATCAACTGGGCAGCAATCTCACCAGCAGCATCGCCGTGTTCACCGGGTTGGCAGCGTCGATGTCCTTCGGCTTGCTGGTGATCCGCATGCGCCGCCCGGTCGCCCATGTGATCCGCATCCTGCCGCTGGCCCAGCGCCTCGGCCAGCCGGCGTTGCGTGAAACCTTGCGGATATTTTCCGGGCTCTGGTATTGGCCGATTCTGTTGATGGTACTGGTTTCGATCATCAACCTGATCGGCGCCGGGGCCGACAACCAGAGAGTGCTGCGCAGCGCCTTGTTCACTACGGTGTTGCTGATTGCCACGGTGTTCCTCAGCACCACGCTGCACCATCTGTTCAAGGCGCGTAGCGAAGCGGAGCTGCGCCGCAGCGGGGCCTACAAGGAGCGTTTTCTCAACTTGTCCCATGCCTTGCTGCGCATTGGCATGGCCATCGTGTTCATCGATATCCTCGGGCGGATCTGGGGTGTGTCGCTGTTCGAATTCGCGGTGAGCAATGCCGTGGGCCGGGCGATCAGCGATTCCCTGAGCCACATCGGCCTGATCCTGCTGGTGACCTGGATGGTCTGGGTGGTGCTCGACACGGCGATTCAGGAGGCCCTGAAACCACCGACCAACAAACGCTCGGCGCGTCAGCCTAGTACGCGGGTGAAAACCATCCTGCCGCTGCTGCGCAACGCGATCAAAATCATCCTGGTGGTGATTTGCGCGATCACCACCATGGCCAACCTGGGAATCAACGTCGCGCCTTTCCTGGCCGGTGCCGGGGTGATCGGCCTGGCGATCGGTTTCGGTTCCCAGCAACTGGTGCAGGACGTGATTACCGGGCTGTTCATCATTATCGAAGACACCCTGTCCATCGGCGACTGGGTGGTGCTTGATTCCGGGCATGCCGGCACGGTCGAAGGCCTGACCATCCGCACCTTGCGCCTGCGCGACGGCAAGGGCTTCGTGCACTCGGTGCCGTTCGGGCAGATCAAGGCCGTGACCAACCAGTCGCGGCAATTCGCCTATGCGTTTTTTTCCGTGCAATTGACCTACGACACCGATGTCGACAAGGCCATCGAATTGATCCGCGAAGCCGGGCACTCCATCAGCAACGACCCGTTCCTGCGCTACAACCTGCAAGGGCCGCTGGATGTGTTTGGCGTCGACAGGATGGACCTCAACGGTGTGGTGCTGACCGCGCAATTCCGCACGGTGTCCGGTGGTCAGTATGCGGTGAGCCGGGCTTTCAATCAGCGATTGAAAAAGCTTGTGGATAACTGCCCGTGGGTGCATTTCGCGCAGACTTATCCACAGCAGGCGCTGGTGCCGAGGCATCCGGTCGAAGCGCCACCGGAGATCGAGCCCGAGCATGCTGCGGTGTTGATGCCGGATCAGCCTCGCTCCCAATAGCAACACCCCTGTAGGAGCTGGCTTGCCAGCGAAGGCGCATGGTCAGGCAACATCGATGTTGAACCTGACGGCCTCTTCGCTGGCAAGCCAGCTCCTACAGATAACTGTGTTGAATCAGTTTTTTATGTATTTGAGCGCCCATCTGCTGATCCAGCTCCCCCCAAAACTGTTGCTTGCCAGCAATCTCGGCAGCAACCGGCAATCCATCGCGATACACCAGCCGATTGCTCACCAGCGCCGGGACTTTTACACCGGGCAACAGCGTGCCGGCGAGGTTCAACGGATCGACCCCGCACACTGCGACCAGGCTGCCGTCATGGGGCCGACGCCGGACCTCGCGCAGCAATGGAATCGCTTCGGGCAGGGCGAATTGCTCACCCGCCAGGCCGCTGACAAACCGCCCGCCACGAATCTCGCCCCGCGCCTCCAGGCGATGGAAAGTGCGCAGCAGTTCGCGCCAGCTCGGCAGCCAGTCCGCCTCACGTTCCAGTAAGCGCCAGAACACCACGCCGTAGCGGCGTAGCAAGGTCATGGCGATGTGTTCAAGGGTTTCGGCTGGCGTTGGCGCGGGACGCTGGTTTTCCACCACGGGCGCGGCAGGTGCGCGTCGCAACAGAGCCCAGCGCCCGGCGTCGTCCATACCACCGATAAATGCCCCGCGCCCGCGCCGACTGTTGCGCGGCTGGCGCTTGCTGACCGGGGTGATCAGTGCGCGCAATCCGGCGAAGCTGTCGGCATTCACCAACCCCGCACCCACCAGTTCCTGCAGGGCGATTTCCAGCTCCGAGCGCAGCAGATGGGCCTCATGGATCAGCTCGTCGAAAAACAGCGCGCCATGCTGGCTGAGGGCGGCGTGGACCTTTTGCGTTTTCGGCGACAGTTCGCTGACCGGCGTCTGTTCGGTCAAGCCGCTCCAGAGGCCGACCCGGTTACGCGGCAGCAACACAATCGGCGTACTGCGCAGCGCGGTGCTGGCGCTTTTGTTGTACGCGGTCAGGCGCGTCCACACCAGTCTGCCGCTGCGGCACAACTCATCCAGCCAGGTCGCCGAGTAGTCCTTGATCCGCGCCGGCAGGATGTCGCTGTCCCAGGCTGAAGCGGCGGCGGGGTAGCCTTCGAATTGCGCGACGACGGCTGGCAAAACCGCCGCGCCCTGGCCCTGGCTCGCGGCCGACACATACTGCCAGTCGAACAGGAACCGCATGAAATCCTGCAACGCCACCGGTTCGATTTCCCGGCGCAGGCGCTTGACCGTATAGCGGTGAATCCGCGCCAGCAAATGCCGCTCGCACCATTCTTCCTCAGTGGTGCCCGGGATGAAGCGACCGCGCAGCACGTAGCCTTCGCGCTCCAGCTGCGCCAGGGCTTGATTCACTTGCGTAGCGGGCAAGCCGAGCGGTCCGGCAATGCGATCGAGCGCAAGAGGTCCGAAGGCACTGAGTCGCGCGCGGATCAGTTCGAGGATGGCGTCATCGGGGTCCCAGACCTCGTCGAAGTCCGGCAGCGCTTGTAGCGGTGGCGTCAATTCGGCCTGTGGATAAATCGTCCGCAGGCAGGTCAGGCGCTCGAGCGCCAGCCACAACGATTGGCCGGCGTTGATCTGCAAGTGGCTCGCGCGTCCACTGTCGGCCAGGGTCGTGAGCCAATCGAGCCACTGCGGATTGGCACCGGCCTCGGCATCGGTGATGCCCGCCAGGCTCATCAACGCTTCGTGCATTTCATCGACGCCGGAGGGCGCCGGCCAGGCTTCGTCGTGCACGGCGGCAATCGCCTCGGCGTCCAGCGCACCGAGGTCGTCGGTGGATTGCGGATCGCTCCAGCGGCGATTGAGCACGGCCTGGGTTCTACGTTCCTCCAGTGGCGCATCGTCGAGAAAGGTATAGGGCCGGGCGCTGAGAATCTCCGCCGCCAGCGGCGAGGGCGTCGGCAAATCGCGGCTGATCAGGCGAATGTCGCCGCGTTCCATACGCCGCAACAGGGCCAGCCAGCCTTCAGTGTCCATGGCGTCGTGCAGGCAATCGTCGAGGGTCTGTTCCACCAGCGGATGGTCGGGAATCTCCCGTTCGCCGGCGAGGTTTTCCACGCAGGCGATCTGATCGGGAAACACGCTGGCGATCAGGTCTTCGCTTTTCATCCGCTGGATCTGCGGCGGGACTTTGCGCCCGCCGCTGTAGCGCGGCAGCGCCAGGGCCACCCCGGCATTCCAGCGCCAGCGCACACCGAACAGCGGCGCGTCGAGCACCGCTTGAATCAGGATATGCTCGGCGCTGTTGCTGTGCAGGTAGCGCCAGACATCGTCCAGTTCAAAACTGTGGCTGGTGGACAGCGACAGCACGATGGCGTCTTCGCTGGCGGCGGCCTGCAATTCGAAGTTGAAGGTGCGACAGAAACGCTTGCGCAGGGCCAGACCCCAGGCGCGGTTGATACGGCTGCCGAACGGCGTGTGAATGACCAGTTGGGTGCCGCCGGACTCGTCGAAAAAACGCTCCATCAACAGCGTGTCTTGCGATGGCAGGGCGCCCAGCGTTTGTCGCGCTCGGGCCAGGTAGTCCACCAGTTGTCCGGCGCTGGCGAGGTTCAGGCCCAAGGTGTCAGTCAGCCAGTCGAGCGCTGGCTGCAAGTTGCCTGGCGCAGCCTCCAGCAGGTCGTCGAGTTGTGCCTGCAAGCGCGCAACCGCCGCGGACAGTTCGGCGCTGCGCCCCGGCGCTTCCCCGAGCCAGAACGGAATGGTCGGCGGTTGGCCCTGGGCATCCTCGACCCGGACTTTGCCGGTTTCCACGCGCAGGATCCGATAGGACGTATTGCCCAACTGGAAGACATCCCCGGCGATGCTTTCCACCGCGAAGTCTTCGTTGACGCTGCCGATGTTCAGCCCTTGAGGCTCCAGCAGCACGCTGTAGTCGGCGTTGTCCGGAATCGTCCCGCCACTGGTCACCGCTGTCAGTTTTGCGCCACGGCGACCGCGCAGGGTGCGGCTCACGGCGTCGCGGTGCAGGTAGGCGCTGCGGATGCCCTGACGCCCGTTGTAGCCCTCGGCGAGCATGTGCAGCAGCGCCTGGTAGTGTTTGTCGTCGAGTGCGGCGTAGGGCGAGGCACGGCGCAGCATCTCCAGCAGCGCTTGCTCCGGCCACTCCTGGCAACTGACCTCGGCGATGATCTGCTGCGCCAGCACGTCCAGCGGCGCTTGCGGGATCAACAAGGTATCGAGTTCGCCCCGGCGCACGCAGTCGAGCAGCGCGGCGCATTCGATCAGGTCGTCGCGGGTGGTGGCGAACAAACGGCCCTTGGGCGTGCCGCCGACCTGGTGCCCTGAACGGCCGACCCGCTGCAGAAACCCGGCAATCGAACGCGGCGAGGCGATCTGGCACACCAGGTCGACGTCGCCGATATCGATCCCCAGTTCCAGAGACGCCGTGGCGATCAGCACCTGCAGGTCGCCGCGCTTGAGTCGCTGCTCGGCGTCCAGGCGAAATTCCTTGGCCAGGCTGCCGTGGTGGGCCGCCACGGCGTCCTTGCCCAGGCGTTCGCTCAGATGACGGCTCAGGCGTTCGGCCAGGCGCCGGGTGTTGACGAAAATCAGCGTGGTCCGGTGTTCCCGGGCGAGGGCGGCGAGGCGGTCGTAGACCAGTTCCCAGACATCGTTGGCCATCACCGCCGATAGCGGCACGGGCGGCACTTCGATGTCCAGGTCGCGGGGGCGGGCGTGGCCGATGTCGACGATCTCGCACGGGCGGTCGCGACCGACAAGGAAGCGCGAGACGGCTTCGACGGGTTTTTGCGTGGCCGACAGACCGATGCGCAGCAACGGCTCAGGGCAGAGTGCTTGCAGGCGTTCGAGGCTCAGGGTCAGATGACTGCCGCGTTTGCTGGCGGCCATGGCGTGGATCTCGTCGATGATCACCGTTTGTGTCGTGCCAAGCATCTGCCGACCGGAATCGGAACCGAGCAGCACGTACAGGGACTCCGGCGTGGTCACCAGAATATGCGGCGCCGTCTTGCGCATCGCCGAGCGGTCCTTTTGCGGTGTATCGCCGGTGCGCACGGCAGTGGTGATCTGCATTTCGGGCAGGCCCATCACGCGCAACTGTTCGGTAATGCCGGCCAGCGGGTTTTGCAGGTTGATCTGGATGTCGTTGGACAGCGCTTTGAGCGGCGAGACGTAGACCACCAGGGTGGCGTCGGGCAAGCCTTCGGGGCTTTCCAGACCGCGGTGCACCAGATCGTCGATGACGGCGAGAAAGGCGGTGAGGGTTTTGCCGGAGCCGGTGGGCGCGGCGACCAGGGTCGAACGGCGCTGGCGGATCAACGGCCACGCCCGGGCCTGGGCGGCGGTGACCGCCGGGAACGTGTGGCTGAACCAGGCACTGACGGCAGGGTGAAAGCCGCTCAGGGCACTGTCTGCGGGGATGGGCAGGTTCATGCAGCAAGTTATGCGGGTGGGGGGCGCAAGATGCAAGTACCGCTCGGGATCTCTGGTGGCCTTCAGGGCCTCTTCGCGGGCAAGCCCGTTCCTACAATGGGTTTGTCCGGCCACTGTAGGAGCGAGCTTGCTCGCGATGAGGCCAGTGGCAGCACTACAAAACTCAGGGATCTACACTTTACGGATGACGGTTGCGCACTAAACCCGCAAAATGCAACGATTCCGGCATTTACCAACGACATCGCCTGGGCGCGGTGTCGATAACGCCATTGTTTCAATCAGACTGGGCCTGCTGACTCTATGCGAATGCGCCTTATGTTACTGGGCGGCGGAAATGCCCTTGGGCAGGCGCTGATTCGCCTCGGTGCGGAGGAAGACATCGGTTTCCTCGCACCCCGCCCGCCCGAAGACGGCTGGGATGCCGCGAGCCTGACACAACTGCTCGACGACACCCGTCCCGATGCGTTGATCAACCTTGCCTACTACTTCGACTGGTTTCAGGCAGAGGCGGTGAGCGAACAGCGTCTGGCCAGCCAGGAGCGTGCGATCGAGCGTCTGGCGGAGCTTTGCCAGCACCACAATATCGTCCTGCTGCAACCTTCCAGCTATCGAGTGTTCGACGGCTCCCGTGCCACGGCTTACAGCGAAAAAGACGAACCGGTGCCATTGGGCCTGCGCGGTCAGGCGTTGTGGCGAATCGAACAAAGCGTTCGCGCCACCTGCCCGCAACACGTGCTGTTGCGTTTCGGCTGGCTGCTGGACGACAGCCCGGATGGCACCCTTGGCCGCTTCCTCGCCCGTGCCGAACAACCTGAAGAATTGCTGATGGCCGACGACCGGCGCGGCAATCCGACGCCGGTCGACGATGCCGCCCGCGTGATCATTTCAGTGCTCAAGCAACTCGATTGCGCCGCGCCGCTGTGGGGCACCTACCACTACGCCGGGCATGAGGCGACCACGCCGCTGGCGCTGGGGCAGGCGATTCTGACCGAAGCCCGCAGCTTGCATCCGCTAGCCATCGAATCCCCGACCGCCCAGGCTCACGCCGCGCGTCCGGATGCTGCCGAAGAACCGCAGCACGCGGTATTGGCCTGCAAAAAAATTCTGCACACCTTCGGGATCAAACCGCGCGCTTGGCGTGCGGCGCTTCCCGGTCTACTGGACAGGTTCTATCGCCATGGCTGACGGCCCCGTTTTGATCACCGGCGGTGCCGGTTTCATTGGTTCGCACCTGACTGACGCCCTGCTTGCCAAGGGCCATGCGGTGCGGATTCTCGATGACCTGTCCACCGGCAAGCGCAGCAATCTGCCGCTGGACAATCCCAGGGTCGAACTGATCGTCGGCGACGTGGCCGATGCGGCCTTGGTTGCCCAGGCGATGGCCGGATGCAGCGCCGTGGCGCACCTGGCCGCCGTGGCTTCGGTGCAGGCCTCGGTGGACGATCCCGTGCGCACGCACCAAAGCAACTTCATCGGTACGTTGAACGTCTGTGAAGCCATGCGCCAGACCGGGGTCAAACGCGTGCTGTTCGCCTCCAGCGCGGCAGTGTATGGCAACAATGGCGAAGGTGAGTCGATCGACGAAGACACGCCCAAGGCGCCGCTGACGCCGTATGCAGTGGACAAACTGGCCGGTGAGCACTATTTCGATTTCTACCGCCGCCAGCATGGGCTGGAGCCGGTGATTTTCCGCTTCTTCAACATCTTCGGTCCGCGCCAGGATCCGTCCTCGCCGTACTCCGGGGTGATCAGCATATTCAGCGAGCGCGCACTGAAGGGCTTGCCGATCACAGTGTTCGGTGATGGTGAGCAGACCCGGGATTTTGTCTACGTCGAAGACCTGGTCGACCTGCTGGTGCAGGCCATCGAGAAGCCCCGGGTCGAAGTCGGTGCGGTCAACGTTGGCTGGAACCAGGCGACGACCCTCAAGCAAATGCTCGAAGCGCTGGAAGCCGTGGTCGGCAAGTTGCCACCGGTGAGCTACGGCCCGGCGCGCTCCGGTGACATTCGTCACTCCCGGGCGAACAACCGACGCCTGTTGGAACGCTTCAGCACCACAGAGCAGACACCGATGCGTGTGGGGTTGGCGCGGTTGCTGGGGCGCTGAGATTCTTGCGGCCACAAAAAAGGCGCCTTTGACTGGCGCCTTTTTTGTGGCCGGAATTTGCGTTAAAGCGGACGAAATCCCTGTGGCGAGGGGGCTTGTCGGATCGCCGCATCGCCCCGTTCGACTGCGCAGCAGTCGTCGTCATTTTTAAGTCTAATCACCACAAAGCCTCATTCACCACCACGTGAACATTTTTTAGAACTTGTAACCCAGACCCACCATGTAGATGAACGGGTCTACATCGACGTCCACACGTGCCCGGGTACCTGGGGCAATCGAGTTGTTCTCGACAGTGGCGCGGGTATCGATGTCGATGTAGCGCACCTGGGCGTTGATCATGATGTTGTCGGTCAGCATGTAGTCAGCACCGACCTGCCACGCCAGGCCCCAGGAGTTTTCCGCCTTGAAGTTGCTGAAACCGGCGGACTGCGCTTGGCTGCCAACGTGTTCATCGTAGATATAGGTGTAGTTGATGCCGCCGCCGACGTACGGCTGGAAGGCCGACTTCGGATCCAGCGGGTAGTACACCAGGCTCAAGGTTGGCGGCAGCTGCTTGAGGGTGCCGAGTTTGCCGTTGGCCGCGCTCAGGGCCGTGCCCTTGAGTTTCACGTCATGCTCGAACGGTGTGGCCGCCAGCAGCTCGATACCCAGGTGGTTGGTGAGCATGTAGGCGAAGTTCAGGCCCAGTTGTGTGTCGCTGCTCATGGTTGCCTTGCCGCCCAGGTCGGCACCTGCGAGCGGGCCTTGATCAACCTTGACGCTGGAGCTGTCAGCCTCGGGGTTGACGGTGATTGCACCAGCGCGAATGAGAATATCGCCGGCCTCGAAGGCGTGGGCGAGCGGGGCTGCGAGCGCGAGGGCAACCAGCGAAGCGCTGAGCATGGACTTGTTCATGGGGGCTCCAGAGGACGTTAAAAATGTTCGATGTCCAATGGTAAGGTGCCTAACGAATCGGTCTTTTGATGCAACTCAAGGAAAGTGCTAAGGAATGGATTTTGTAGCGATTTCGATGGCCCCTTTGCGAGCAGGTTCGCAGGTCCTGTGCCTGTCAGGCGATTGGGCCTCGCGGGTAGCGCTTGAGCTTTTCGATCAGCTCATTGCCCGGGATCGGACGATCGAACAGGTAGCCCTGGCCGACGTCGCAGCGGTGACGGCGCAGAAACGACAACTGCTCGGCGGTTTCGATGCCTTCAGCCACGACCTTGAGTTTCAGGTTGTGCGCCATGGCGATCACCGCGGAGGTGATTTCCATGTCGTCCTGGTTGTCCGGGATTTCGTGGATGAAGCTTCGGTCGATCTTGATGATGTCGATGGGGAATTTTTTCAAGTAGCTGAGCGACGAGTAACCGGTGCCGAAGTCGTCCATGGCCAGGGTCAGGCCCAGGCGCTTGAGTTGCTCGAGTTGCAAGTGGGTGTCTTCGGTGGCTTCCAGCAGCAGGCCTTCGGTCAGCTCCAGCTCCAGTAAATGAGCTGGAAGGGCTTCTTCCTTGAGGATGTTGGCAATGGAGGCCACCAGGTCCGGATCGGAAAACTGCTTGGGCGACAGGTTGATCGCCACTTGCAGGTTGCCCAGGCCGGCGACGGTCAGCGCTTTGCTCATGCGGCAGGCCTGGCGGGCGATCCATTTGCCGATCGGAATGATCAGCCCGGTTTCTTCGGCGACGCTGATGAACTGATCCGGACGGATCATGCCCTTTTCTGGATGGTCCCAGCGCAGCAGTGCTTCCATGCCCAGCAGGCGACCGCTGCGCAGGCACAGCTTGGGCTGATAGAACACGTCGAGCTCGTTCTGGGTCAGGGCGCGGCGCAGGTTGTTCTCGACGAACAGCTTGTAGCTGGCCTCGGCGTTCAGCGCTTCGGTGAACACTTGCACCTGGTGTTTGCCGTTGGCCTTGGCCTTGTGCAGCGCCAACCCGGCGTTGCGCATCAGGGTTTGCGGGTCGCGCCCGTGCAGCGGCGCGCAGGCCAGGCCCACGGAGCCGGTGACGCTGATCAACTGGTTGTCGACGAACATCGGTTTGTCGAGGGTCGCCAGCAACTGGTTGGCCACTTGCTGGCCTACCGTGAGGTCGCTGTTGTCCAGCAATACGGCGAATTCGTTACTGGCGAATCGCGCCAGGCTGCCGCTCGGAACCAGGCTGTTGCGCAGGCGCCGGGCGAGGCTGATCAGCAGCTTGTCGCCAGTCTGGTGGCCAAGGCTGTCATT
This sequence comes from Pseudomonas sp. GL-R-19, assembly GCF_019956375.1. Lineage (NCBI taxonomy): Bacteria > Pseudomonadati > Pseudomonadota > Gammaproteobacteria > Pseudomonadales > Pseudomonadaceae > Pseudomonas > Pseudomonas sp. GL-R-19. The sequence continues at coordinate 61,126 of NZ_JAHBDJ010000022.1, forward strand.
GATCCGCTTGAAGTTATCGATGTCCACCAGCAACAGGCTGATTGGCGCATCGCTGTCCCGGGCGAAGCGTTCATCGAGGTTACGAATGAAGGCCGGGCGGTTGCCGAGATTGGTCAGGTTGTCGGTGTAGGCCAGGCGCTCGATACGTTGCTGAGCGAGCTTGTTCTGGGTGATGTCTTCGTAGATGCCGATGTAGTGGGTCAGCTCGCGGTTGTCGCCGTATACCTTGGAGATCGACAACTGGCCCCAATAGGGTTCGAGGTTTTTCCGGCGGCTCTTGAATTCGCCCTGCCAACTGTTGCTCTTGGCCAACGCCGAAGGCGCGTCGAACAGCAGTTCGCTGAGGTTCTCCAGGGCTGGTAGTTCTGACAGGCGCTGACCGTGCACTTCTTCGGTGGAATATTGGGTGATCGCGGTGAAGCTCGGGTTGACGTATTCCACCACGCCGTCGCAGTTGACCAGCAGAAAGGCGTTGGCACTTTGTTCGACGGCACGCTGGAACAGGTGCAGGGCGCTGGTGGCGGTTCGCCGGTTGTGGTTGCTGATGACCTGGGCAAACTGGTCCGCCAGTTCTCCGGCGAAGGCGATTTCATCCGACTGCCAGGCGCGGGTCGCGCCGGTCTGCTCCAGGCACAAAACGCCGACCACCTGGCCATCGACGCGGATGCTGGCGTCAAGCATTGCGTTGACGTCGCGCGGGCGCAGGCTTTCGGCCATCTCCCGGGTGCGCGGGTCGCGCATGGCGTTATGGGCGTCGATGGCGCGGCCGGTGTGCAGGGCGTCGAGGTAATCGGGGAAAACGCTGACGTCGATCGGTTGCGGCAGCAGGTATTCCTGATTCGTGCGGTGATAGGCCGAGATCGGCACCAGCCTCGAGCCTTCGAGGTGCCACAGGCTGGCGCAGTCGATTTCGTAAATATCGCAGGCGCTGCGGGTGATCAGCTCGGCGGCTTCCAGCAAGGAATTATTGCTGCTGTAGCGTTGGCGGGTGAGCAGCAGGATCAGGTCCTGCTGGGCACGCGCCCGGTCCAGATGCAGCAATTGCTCCTGCTGGGCACGTTGATTGAGTTCCAGGGCGATTTGCAGGCGCGAGTTCTGGGTTTCCAGATCCAGGGCCGGTTGCAGCGGGTCATCCTCGAACAGGCCGTCAATGACCAACAGGTAGCCGCGCAACAGGTGACGATTGTGTTGTTTGTAGGCTTCGCCCAGTTCCAGCAGATTCAGGGAGCCCGAGGCGGTGTGCAGGGTGTAGCGGATCAGGTAATGCGGGCTTTCAGTCAGCTGCTGCTGGACCGCGTCGTGCAGTTGATAGCGCGCTTGCGGTTCCATCAGGCTGGCGTAGGGCGAGCCCACCAGCGCACACAACTCGACGGCTGGCAGACCGAACTGGCGTTCGCAATTGGGATCGAGAAACAGCAGCGCCCAGCTGGGTTCATTAAGCCGTTCGAAACGCAGCATGCCGAGCCGCGAGGGCACAGGCAACTGCGTCACTACCTCGGCCACCATACGGCTGGCGGCATCGGGTTGGCTTTTCATGGAGGGAAACTCGCTTCGAATGTGCTGAACGCGCTGGGCTCTCGCCCTCTTTACTGTTGCCTGCGGCAAGGTTGCATCATTGCGGCACCGACTGACAAGAGAGATGAAGGCCAAGTGCTATAAGAATATGTCGGCAGGCGACGGGATTTCTTCAGTCGGTGGCAAAAAGTAATGCTGTTCGCCGAAAAGTCGCAGTTTTGCACGTGTTGCCAATGGCTGCGATCTGTTTCCGCGTCAGCGAATCGGGATGCCAATGGACTGCAAAAGCTTGCCCTCCCGGTCGTGGAAATTCACCTGAAGCCGCCGAGCCTCGACGACCATGTGTGAAAAGTTATCCTGGCTGATCACGCCGCTGGTCAGTTCATGTCGATAGTCGCCAGCGGCGGTGCAGACCAGGGGTTGATCAAGGGTGAACGTGGCGGCCGTGGCATAGGGCAGCATTCTGCTGTTGCACAGCGGTGACGAGACGACGGTGTGGACTTCGAAGTCCGGGTCCTCGCTGTAGGTCAGCCGACTGGTCAGCGAGCCGTGAACATCACCGGAAATGAACACGACGTTCTTGATGCGGTGTGTGCGAATGGTCTCCAGCAACCGTAGCCGTTGTTCCGGGAAGGCTTGCCAGGCGTCATCATCCGAGCGTTTTTGGTCAGGGTAGAACATGACGCTGGTGACCACGAACTTGACCCGCGCCGGGGTGTGGATCAGCCAGTCGCACAAGGTCTGCTCCTGGTCTGCGTCGAGAATGCGGCGGTCAGTGGCCGACAGATTGCGTCGGGTTCGACTGTCGGTCACAAACCATTCGATATCACCTTCAGTAAATTGATACCAGTATTTGTCCAGTCGTTTATTTATAAGTCCATCATTGGTGAGTGCATGAGCTGGACTATGGCTGGCCTGATACAACTCATAGGCCCTGATTGCGTTTGCATATAAGTAGTCATCGGACTTTCTCTTGTTGGCGGGCCAGTTGTCTTCTATTTCATGGTCGTCAAGGATCATGTAAGTGGGCAGACTGGACATTAGTCTGGCGATATTAACCTGCGAAAACGCCACGCGATATTTTTGCAGGATTTCCTTGAGCTTCCGATCGGGGGCGACGATGTTCAAATCATCGACATAGATTTGGTCCCCTGTCATCACCTGCGCACTGACGGGAGGACTGGCGTGCTCCACCAGGCGTGAAATTGAAGCGAAGATTCTGTCGCCCAATTGAGGGGCCCATGCAATGCCGGCGGTCATGCGCAAGTATCGGCAGGAACCGACAATGTAGGCCCTTGGCAGACTGGCCTGGCTGGAACGGGTACGAAAGTGATAAACCTGCCGTGGCCATTGCAGCGGCAGTTCCTTCACCGTGTCGACGGTGTGCGCCGGTCTCATCGGGCTGAACCACCCGGCCTGATATTCATAGTCGGAGTCGGCGGACAGATTGTTCAGTGCAAAGACTTCGCACATGTCGCGCTCGGGTTCGAGTTTCGCAAAGTCGCCTTTTGACCAGTGATCTTCGCCCAAGCGTCTATAACGAACTCCGGCAAATACCAAGGTGTTTTTATTGTGTTTGCCGCGTAAAAAAATACGGGCGTGATTAGTTGTGGTGTGGCCAATAATCGGGCCGACAGTTGGTTTAAGCATGATTGAGTCCATTCAGCTGTTTACGAATTGGTTAGATGGTTGTTTCGGGTGTGATAAGTAGTCTTTCAGCCAAGGCTAGTTATTTGGCCCGAAAAAATATCTGGCAGAAATGGACTCGAGTTGTGGGCGATATCAGCCACAAATGTAGGAAGACGTTTTAAGCAAGAAATTCAGGCAAAAAAAGCCCCGCCAAATTGGCGGGGTTGAGGTACGAGCGTGGCGCTCGGAAACGTGGAACGCGATCGGCCCTCCGGTGAAGGAGGGCCGGTCGGTGTTACAGGAGCATGGTGCGGATGTCGCCCAGCAGGTCGCTCAGACGCTTGGTGAAGCGTGCAGCAGCGGCGCCGTTGATCACACGGTGATCGTAGGACAGCGACAGGGGCAGCATCAGTTTCGGCTGGAAGGCTTTGCCATCCCAGACTGGCTGGATGGTTGCCTTGGAAACACCGAGGATCGCCACTTCCGGCGCGTTGACGATCGGCGTGAAGCCGGTGCCGCCAATGTGGCCGAGGCTGGAAATGGTGAAGCAGGCGCCTTGCATCTCGTCCGACGAGAGCTTCTTGGTCCGGGCTTTTTCAGCCAGGGAAGCCGCTTCGGCCGCCAGTTGCAGCAGGCTCTTCTGATCGACGTTCTTGATGACCGGTACCAGCAGGCCATCCGGGGTGTCGACGGCGAAGCCGATGTTCACGTATTTCTTGCGGATGATCGCTTTGCCGCTTGGCGCCAGCGAGCTGTTGAAGTCCGGCAGTTCCTTGAGCAGGTGCGCACAGGTCTTGAGCAGCAACGGCAGGATGGTCAGCTTGACGCCAGCCTTCTCTGCAACGGCTTTCTGGGCAACGCGGAACGCTTCGAGTTCGGTGATATCCGCCGAGTCGAATTGTGTCACGTGCGGCACGTTCAGCCAGCTGCGGTGCAGGTTGGCGGCGCCGACCTGCATCAGGCGGGTCATCGGCACTTCTTCGATTTCACCGAAGCGGCTGAAGTCCACGACCGGAATCGGCGGGATGCCCGCGCCACCGGTTGCGCCAGCAGCAGCGGCTGGTGCTTCCTTGGCCTTCTGCATCATGGCCTTGACGTAAACCTGCACGTCTTCCTTCAGGATGCGACCGTGCGGCCCGCTGGCACCCACTGCGTTCAGCTCGACGCCGAATTCGCGGGCCAGTTGACGCACGGCAGGGCCGGCGTGAACCTTGGCGCCCGGCTTGGCTGGAGCGGCGGCCGGGGCAGCAGCAGGTGCAGCGGCGGCGGCAGGAGCAGATGGAGCAGGTGCGCTCGGAGCAGCAGCGGCAGGTGCCGGAGCCGCGGCTGGAGCGGCGCCTTTGACTTTCAGTTTCAGGATCAGGTCGCCAGTACCGACTTCGTCATCGAGCTTGATGGAAACGCTTTCCACCACGCCAGCGGCTGGCGACGGGATTTCCATGCTTGCCTTGTCGGATTCCAGGGTGATCAGCGACTGGTCGGCGGCAACGGTGTCGCCGGCCTTGACCAGGACTTCGATGATCTTGGCCTTGCCCGAAGAACCGATGTCCGGAACGTGGATGTCCTGAACGCTGTCGGCCACTGGAGCAGCCGGGGCTGCCGCAGGTGCAGCGGCGGGTGCCGGAGCGGCAGCCTGGGCCGGAGCAGCAGCTGGTGCAGCAGCACCCGCCACTTCCAGATCCAGGATCAGGTCGCCGGTGCCGACTTCGTCGTTGAGCTTGACGCTGATGGCCTTGACCACGCCAGCGGCAGGCGACGGGATTTCCATGCTCGCCTTGTCCGATTCCAGGGTGATCAGCGACTGATCAGCCGCGACGGTGTCGCCGACCTTGACCTGGATCTCGATGATCTGGGCCTTGCCCGACGAACCGATGTCCGGCACGTGCACTTGCTGAACGCTGGCAGCAGCCGGCGCAGCAGGAGCAGGCGCAGCGGCAGGCGCAGCAGCCGGTTTGGCTTCTGCCTTGGCCGCCGGCGCAGCGGCAGCCGCAGGAGCCGCAGCAGCGGCACCTTCGACTTCCAGCTCCAGCAGTTCGTCGCCTTCTTTCAGGCGATCGCCCAGCTTCACTTTCAGGCTCTTGATGATACCGGCCTTCGGCGCGGGCACTTCCATGCTCGCCTTGTCCGACTCAAGTGTCAGGATGCTCTGGTCGGCTTCGATACGGTCGCCGACCTTCACAAACAGTTCAATTACTTCACCTTCACCGCTGCCGATGTCAGGTACGCGAATGAGTTCGCTCACAAAATCTCTCCTCAGCAGTCCAGTGGGTTGCGTTTTTCCGGGTTGATACCGAACTTGGCGATGGCCTCGGCCACCACTTTAGGTTCGATGTCGCCACGGTCAGCCAGTGCTTCCAGGGCTGCCAACACCACGAAATGACGGTCGACTTCGAAGAAATGACGCAGTTTCTTGCGGCTGTCGCTGCGGCCGAAACCGTCGGTGCCCAGGACTTTGAATTCCTTGGACGGTACCCACTGACGGATCTGCTCGGCGAACAGTTTCATGTAGTCGGTAGACGCAATGACCGGACCTTTACGGCCGTTCAGGCACTCTTCGACATAGCTCAGCTTAGGCTTCTGGCCCGGGTGCAGACGGTTGGTGCGTTCAACGGCCAGGCCGTCGCGACGCAGTTCGTTGAAGCTGGTGACGCTCCACACGTCGGCGCCGACGTTGAACTCTTCACGCAAAATCTTCGCTGCTTCACGGACTTCACGCAGGATGGTGCCGGAGCCCATCAGCTGAACGTGGTGCGCCGCTTCGCGGGTGTCTTCCTCAAGCAGGTACATGCCTTTCTTGATGCCTTCTTCGGCACCGGCCGGCATGGCTGGCTGCTGGTACGACTCGTTCATTACGGTGATGTAGTAGAAGACGTCCTGTTGCTCTTCGGTCATCTTCTTCATGCCGTCCTGAATGATCACCGCCAGCTCGTAGCCGTAGGTTGGATCGTAGGTGCGGCAGTTCGGGATGGTGGCAGCCAGCAGGTGGCTGTGACCGTCTTCGTGCTGCAGGCCTTCACCGTTCAGGGTGGTACGGCCGGCGGTGCCGCCGATCAGGAAGCCACGGGTGCGGCTGTCGCCAGCGGCCCAGGCCAGGTCGCCGATACGCTGGAAGCCGAACATCGAGTAGAAGATGTAGAACGGCAGCATCGGCTGGTTGTGGCTGGAGTACGAAGTACCGGCAGCGATGAAGGAGCTCATGGCGCCCGCTTCGTTGATGCCTTCTTCGAGGATCTGGCCCTTCTGGTCTTCCTTGTAGAACATCACCTGGTCTTTATCGACTGGCTCGTAGAGCTGGCCGACGGAGGAGTAGATGCCCAACTGACGGAACATGCCTTCCATACCGAAGGTACGGGCTTCGTCCGGGATGATCGGCACGATGCGCGGACCGATTTCCTTGTCCTTGACCAGCTGCGCGAGGATCCGCACGAAGGCCATGGTGGTGGAGATTTCACGGTCGCCCGAGCCGTCCAGGATCGCCTTGAGGGTGTCCAGTGGCGGCGTCGGGATGTTGAAGCTCTTGGCGCGACGCTGAGGTACGAAGCCGCCCAGTGCGGTACGACGCTCGCTCAGGTAACGGGCTTCGGCGCTGCCTTCTTCCGGTTTGAAGAATGGCAGGTTTTCCAGTTCATCGTCCTTGACCGGGATGTCGAAGCGGTCGCGGAACAACTTCAGGCTTTCGACATCGACCTTCTTGGTGTTGTGCGCAGTGTTTTTCGCTTCGCCGGCACCGGTGCCATAACCCTTGATGGTCTTGGCCAGGATGACGGTCGGTTGTTCTTTGTGGTTGACCGCTTCGTGGTACGCCGCGTAGACCTTGTACGGGTCGTGGCCGCCACGGTTGAGCTTCCAGATCTCGTCGTCGGACAGGTCTTCGACCATTGCCTTGAGTTCAGGCGTGTTGAAGAAGTGTTCACGCACGAACGCGCCGTCTTTGGCTTTGTAGTTCTGGTACTCGCCGTCGATGACTTCGTCCATGCGGCGTTGCAGGATACCGTCGACGTCCTTGGCCAGCAGTGGGTCCCAGAAACGGCCCCAGATGACTTTGGTCACGTTCCACTGGGCACCGCGGAACACGCCTTCGAGTTCCTGGATGATCTTGCCGTTGCCGCGAACCGGGCCGTCGAGGCGCTGCAGGTTGCAGTTGATGACGAAGATCAGGTTGTCCAGTTTCTCGCGGCCGGCCAGGGAAATCGCGCCCAGGGATTCCGGCTCGTCGCACTCGCCGTCGCCCAGGAAGCACCAGACTTTCTGTTTGCCCGGCTGGATGAAGCCACGGTGTTCCAGGTACTTCATGAAGCGTGCCTGGTAGATCGCCTGGATCGGGCCCAGACCCATGGATACGGTCGGGAACTGCCAGAAGTCTGGCATCAGCCAAGGGTGCGGGTAGGACGACAGGCCTTGACCATCGACTTCCTGACGGAAGTTGTTCATCTGGTCTTCGGTGATGCGGCCTTCCATGAATGCGCGGGCGTAAACGCCTGGCGAGGTATGGCCCTGGAAGTAGATCAGGTCGCCGCCGTGTTCGTCGCTCGGTGCCTGGAAGAAGTAGTTGAAGCCGATGTCATACAGGGTCGCACTGGAAGCGAAGCTGGAGATGTGACCGCCGAGGTCGGAATCTTTCAGGTTCGTACGCATTACCATGGCCATCGCGTTCCAGCGTACCAGCGAGCGAATGCGGCGTTCCATGAACAGGTCGCCAGGCATGCGTGCTTCGTGGGTAACGGGGATCGTGTTGCGGTAAGGCGTGGTGATGGCGTAAGGCAACTGCGAACCGCTGCGGGTCGCGAGTTCACCCATACGGGTCATCAGATAGTGAGCACGGTCTTCGCCTTCTTTGTCGAGAACCGATTCCAGGGCGTCCAGCCATTCCTGGGTTTCGACGGGATCGAGGTCTTGCATGGCTTGCTCCAGGGCGGAAAGGCTACCAGAATCGGTTGCCTGAGTTAGCGACTGGCCTTGTGGGCAGACGTTATGAATTCTTGGATTGCCGACAGGTTGTTCCGGCGGCGTGTAGTTTTACTACAAATCTTCCGGCATTTCAGCCCGTCTAATGTATATACGAGTAGTAAAACTACAGATGAGCGGCTTGTAGCCCCCGGCTGCGTTGTGAGAATAATCGTTAAGGTTGGTCTTTTTCCAACTACAAAAGGTAAAAGCTTGATGCTGGCTGCCAAAACTAAAGAAATTTCAGCTATTTCTAACTTTTGTTCGACAGTCCCTCAGGTAGTGAGTTTTCGAAAACCACTACATGCAGTCCGTTATACGCCGATCAAGGATAGACCATGAGCCTCCCTTCGCTTGCCGAACTGCCCGCCATTCTCCTGCCGTTGGTCACTCGCGCCGAGCAGTCGTTCCGGGCTGCCGTCGCTGCCCTGGACGATGACCATGGGCTGTCCACCTGGACGCCGGAACGCTGGGCGCAATTTGCCCGCGTGACCGCTGCCAGCGATTTCGTGATTGAACAGTGTATTCGTGACCCTTTGATGTTGCTGGCGTTGGTGCAGTCCGGCGAGCTGGACCGCCGCTTCGCTCCCGGTGAGTTGTGCGCGCAGATTGCCGCTGCCGTGAGCGTGGCCGAGACCGATGATCAGCTTGCTCGCGCCTTGCGCCGTCAGCGTGCACGCCATCAGGTGCGGATCATCTGGCGCGACCTGACCCGTCAGGCTGACCTGGTCCAGACCTGTCGCGACCTCTCGGACATGGCCGATGCCAGTATCGATCAGGCCTATCAATGGTTGTACGTGCGGCACTGCCAGCAGTTCGGCGTGCCGACCGGGCGGCGTAGCGGCGAGCCGCAGCAGATGGTCGTTCTCGGCATGGGTAAGCTCGGTGCCGTGGAGTTGAACCTGTCCTCGGACATCGACCTGATTTTCGCCTACCCCGAGGGCGGCGAAACCGTCGGTGTGAAACGCGCGCTGGATAACCAGGAGTTCTTCATTCGTCTGGGCCAGAGGCTGATCAAGGCCCTGGACCCGATGACCGTCGATGGCTTTGTATTCCGCGTCGACATGCGCTTGCGACCTTACGGTTCGTCCGGCGCTCTGGTGCTGAGCTTCAACGCGCTGGAACAGTATTACCAGGACCAGGGGCGCGACTGGGAACGCTACGCGATGATCAAGTCGCGGGTGGTGGCTGGCGATCAAGTAGCTGGCGCGCAACTGCAGGAGATGCTGCGGCCGTTCGTTTACCGGCGCTACCTGGACTTCTCGGCCATCGAAGCGCTGCGCACCATGAAGCAGCTGATCCAGCAGGAAGTGCGGCGCAAGGGCATGGCCGACAACATCAAGCTCGGTTCCGGCGGTATTCGTGAAGTCGAGTTCATTGCCCAGGCGTTCCAGCTGATTCACGGCGGCCGCGATCTGAGCTTGCAGCAACGCCCGCTATTAAAGGTGCTGAGCACGCTGGAAGGTCAGGGTTACCTGCCGCCGGCCGTGATCGGCGAGCTGCGTGAGGGTTACGAGTTCCTGCGTTACACCGAACACGCGATTCAGGCGATTGCCGACCGCCAGACGCAGATGTTGCCCGATAGCGAGCAGGATCAGGCGCGTATTGCCTTTATGCTGGGTTTCGCCAACTGGACGGCCTTCCACGAACAATTGATGTATTGGCGCGGCCGCGTGGCCTGGCACTTCGGGCAGGTGATCGCCGATCCCGACGAAGAGCAGGGCGCCGAAAGCGAAGTGGTGGTCGGTGGTGAGTGGTTGCCGCTGTGGGAAGAGGCCCAGGACGATGAGGCCGCTTGCCGCCAACTGGAAGAGGGTGGCTTCAAGGATGCCCCCAAAGCCTTGAAAGCCCTGGCCGGCTTGCGCAGCAGCCCACAATTGAGGGCAATGCAGCGTCTGGGGCGCGAACGCCTCGATGCTTTTATTCCGCGTTTGCTGGCACAGGCCGTGGAACATGACAATCCGGACCTGGTACTGGAGCGGGTGCTGCCGCTGGTCGAAGCCGTAGCCCGTCGTTCTGCGTACCTGGTGCTGTTGACTGAAAACCCCGGTGCGCTACGGCGCTTGCTGACGCTGTGCGCGGCGAGCCCGTGGATCGCCGAGCAAATCACCCGTTTTCCGCTGCTGCTCGACGAACTGCTCAACGAAGGCCGCTTGTTCAAGCCGCCACTGGCGCCAGAGCTGGCGGCCGAGTTGCGCGAGCGTCTGACGCGCATTCCCGAGGACGACCTCGAGCAGCAAATGGAGGCCCTGCGTCACTTCAAGCTGGCGCACCGCTTGCGGGTGGCCGCCTCGGAAATCGCCGGCAGCCTGCCGCTGATGAAAGTCAGCGATTACCTGACCTGGCTCGCCGAAGCGATCCTGGAACAAGTGCTGGCACTGGCCTGGCGCCAGACCGTGGCCAAGTACGGCACGCCGCTGCGCACCGATGGCACCTTGTGCGATCCCGGCTTCGTCATTGTCGGTTATGGGAAAGTCGGCGGACTGGAACTCGGGCATGGTTCGGACCTGGACCTGGTGTTCATCCACGATGGCGATCCGCAGGCTGAAACCGACGGACCCAAACCCATCGATGGCGCACAATTTTTCACCCGTCTGGGGCAGCGGATCATTCATTTGCTGACGGCGCAGACTAACTCCGGGCAGTTGTATGAAGTGGACATGCGTCTGCGGCCGTCCGGCGCGTCGGGGTTGCTGGTGAGTTCTCTGGGGGCGTTTGCCCGTTATCAGGAGAACGAAGCCTGGACCTGGGAGCACCAGGCGCTGGTGCGGGCGCGAGTGCTGGTGGGCAGTCAGGATGTCGGCCAGGCATTCGAGAAAGTCCGCGCCGCGATATTGGGCAAGACGCGTGATTTGCCGACCCTGCGCCAGGAGGTCAGCGAGATGCGCGCCAAGATGCGCGATAACCTCGGCAGCAAGAGCACGGCGGCCGGCACCGGGGCAAATGCCTTCGAAGCCACGGCGCCGTTCGATATCAAGCAGGACGCTGGAGGTATCGTCGATATTGAATTTATGGTGCAATACGCGGCCCTGGCGTGGTCCGAAACACACCCGCCATTGCTGCGCTGGACGGATAATATCCGCATTCTGGAAGAGCTGGAGCATGAAGGGCTGATGCCCGTCGAAGATGCCGGCCTGTTGCGTGAAGCGTATAAAGCGTACCGTTCCGCCGCCCACCGGCAGGCCTTGCAGAAAGACCCCGGGGTGATTCCGGGCGACCAGTTCGCAGACGAGCGGCAGCAGGTCATGCGGATCTGGCGTGAGCTGGGGCTAAGCTGAAACGGGATATTTGATACGCCAATATCCCCTGTAGGAGCGAGCTTGCTCGCGATGGTCGTTAACGATAACGCGGCGAGCCTGACACCCCGCGGAGTTCTCGGGTTCATCGCGAGCAAGCTCGCTCCTACAGTAGATTTGCGTTGTTCTGTAGAATTTTCGAGGCGGGGAGGCGTAGGCCTCCCCGGTTCGTTTATGGAAACCACATGAAAATTCTGATCGTTGGGCCCAGTTGGGTCGGTGACATGGTGATGGCGCAGACACTGTTCCAGTGTCTGAAACAACGCCACCCGCAATGCGAAATCGACGTGCTGGCCCCCGAGTGGAGCCGGCCGATTCTTGAGCGTATGCCCGAAGTTCGCCAGGCCTTGAGCTTTCCGCTCGGTCACGGTGTGCTGGAACTGGCGACGCGTCGGCGCATCGGCAAATCCCTGGCCGGCCAGTACGACCAGGCGATCCTGTTGCCCAATTCCCTGAAGTCGGCGCTGGTGCCGTTCTTTGCCGGCATCCCGAAGCGCACCGGCTGGCGTGGCGAGTTTCGCTATGGCCTGCTCAATGACGTGCGCACGCTGGATAAGGATCGTTACCCGCTGATGATCGAGCGCTTCATGGCCTTGGCGTTCGAGCCGGACGTTGAGCTGCCAAAGCCGTATCCGCGTCCGAGCCTGCAGATCGACCCGGTCACCCGCGAGGCGGCACTGGCCAAATTCGGCCTGACCCTCGACCGTCCGGTGTTGGCCCTGTGCCCTGGTGCCGAGTTTGGCGAGTCCAAGCGCTGGCCGTCCGAGCATTACGCCAAGGTTGCCGAAGCGAAGATCCGCGAAGGCTGGCAAGTCTGGCTGTTCGGATCGAAAAACGACCATGCCGTGGGCGAAGACATCCGCGCGCGGCTGATTCCCGGTCTGCGTGAAGAGTCTGTGAACCTCAGTGGCGGCACCTCGCTGGCCGAAGCCATCGACCTGATGTCCTGTGCAGATTCTGTGGTGTCCAACGACTCCGGCCTGATGCACGTCGCCGCCGCGCTGAACCGCCCGCTGGTCGCGGTCTACGGTTCGACGTCGCCGGGTTTCACGCCACCGCTGGCCGAGCATGTCGAAATCGTACGCCTGGGCATCGAGTGCAGTCCGTGCTTCGATCGCACCTGCCGTTTCGGTCATTACAACTGCCTGCGCCAGCTCATGCCGCAGGCCGTGAACGAAGCCTTGCAGCGGTTGCAAGGCACTGTGGTCGAGGTCAAATAGCTTGCGGGTTCTGTTGATCAAGACTTCTTCGCTGGGCGACGTCATTCACGCGTTACCGGCGTTGACCGATGCGGCGCGGGCGATTCCCGGCATCAAATTCGACTGGGTGGTGGAAGAAGGCTTTGCCGAGATCCCGACCTGGCATCCGGCGGTGGGCAAGGTGATTCCGGTGGCGATCCGTCGCTGGCGCAAAAACATCTGGCAGACCATCAAGAGCGGCGAGTGGAAGCGCTTCAAGCAAAGCGTGCGCGCCACCCAATATGACTTGGTGATAGACGCCCAGGGCTTGCTGAAAAGCGCCTGGCTGACCCGTTACGTCAAGGCTCCAGTGGCCGGCCTCGATAAAAGCTCCGCACGCGAGCCCATTGCTGCGCGCTTTTATGATCGACGTCTGGCCGTTGCCCGTGGGCAGCACGCGGTGGAGCGAGTGCGTCAGTTGTTCGCCATTGCGTTGGGCTATGACTTGCCCAAAGGTCTGGGCGACTACGGACTGAATATCGAGCGCCTGGTGGAGTTGCCGCGCAAGAATCCTTACGTGGTGTTTTTGCACGGCACCACCTGGGACACCAAGCACTGGCCCGAAGCCTACTGGCGCGAGCTGACCGAACGGGTCGGCTACCTTGGCGTCGGGGTGAAGTTGCCCTGGGGCAATGCCCTGGAGAAAGCCCGGGCCGAGCGTATCGCCGCGGGTTTCAAGCACGCCGAAGTGCTGCCAAAACTGAACCTGGCGGGTGTCGGCAAGGTGCTGGCCGGCGCGCAAGCCTGCGTGGCGGTCGACACCGGTCTTGGTCATCTGGCCGCCGCGCTGGATGTGCCGACGTTGTCGCTGTTCGGCCCGACCAACCCGGGCCTGACAGGCGCTTATGGCAAGGTGCAGATTCACATGGCCAGCGACTTCCCTTGTGCGCCGTGCCTGCAAAAGAAATGCACTTATCAGCCGACGGCTGAAGATGCCCGTCAATTTGACCTGAAACGCGAGTGGCCGTTGTGCTTCACGCGTCTGAATCCCGAGCGTGTCGCCAGCCGACTGAGCACGTTGTTAATGGCTGAGGAGTTGCGCTGATGCAATTGGCATTTGTCCTGTACAAATATTTCCCGTTCGGCGGCTTGCAGCGCGACTTCATGCGAATCGCCCTGGAGTGCCAGAAGCGTGGTCATCAGATTCGCGTCTACACGCTGATCTGGGAGGGTGACGTGCCGCCGGGTTTCGAAGTGCTGGTGGCGCCGGTCAAGGCGTTCTTCAACCATCGCCGCAATGAGAAGCTCAGCGAATGGATGGCGGCGGACCTGGCCAAGCGCCCGGTCGACCGCCTGATCGGCTTCAACAAGATGCCGGGCCTGGACGTCTACTACGCCGCCGACGGCTGCTTCGAAGACAAGGCGCAGAACCTGCGCAACTCGCTGTATCGCCGTTGGGGCCGCTATCGCCACTTCGCCGAATACGAGCGGGCGGTGTTCGCCAGGGACGCCAAGACTGAAGTGTTGATGATTTCCGAGGTCCAGCAGCCGCTGTTCATCAAGCATTACGACACGCCGCTGGAGCGTTTCCACCTGCTGCCACCGGGTATCGCCCAGGACCGTCGCCGACCGGCGGATGCCGATGAAATTCGCTCCGGGTTCCGCGCTGAATTCGATCTCAAGGACGACGAACTGCTGCTGGTGCAGATTGGCTCCGGGTTCAAGACCAAGGGCGTGGACCGTAGCCTCAAGGCACTGGCGGCATTGCCTGCCGAGTTGAGGAAACGCACCCGGCTGTTTGTAATTGGCCAGGATGACCCCAAATTATTCCAGATGCAGAGTGCGACATTAGGGCTGGGCGACAACGTCACGTTCCTCAAGGGGCGCAGTGATATCCCGCGTTTCCTGCTGGGGGCCGATCTGTTGATCCACCCGGCGTACAACGAAAATACCGGCACCGTGCTGCTCGAAGCGCTGGTGGCTGGCCTGCCGGTGCTGGTGAGCGCGGTGTGCGGGTACGCCCATTACATTGCCGAGGCCGACGCCGGCCTGGTGCTGGACGAACCGTTCGATCAGGCACAGCTGACGCAGTACCTGACCGGCATGTTGAACGACGCTCAAGCAAGGGCGGCCTGGAGCCGCAATGGTCTGGCCTACGCTGAGACGGCCGATCTCTACAGCATGCCGCAGCACGCGGCCGATGTGATTCTGGCGGAGCACGCTTAAATGAAGTTGATGCTGGCTGAACCGTTCAAGAGCCTCTGGGCCGGACGCGACCCGTTCGCCGAAGTCGAGGGGCTCAAGGGCGAGGTGTACCGCGAGCTGGAAGCGCGCCGGACTTTACGCACGGAAGTCGATGGCAACGGATTTTTCGTGAAAATCCACCGTGGCATCGGCTGGGGCGAAATTTTCAAGAACCTGCTCACTGCCAAGCTTCCGGTATTGGGGGCCGGTCAGGAGTGGCAGGCCATTCAGCGCCTGCAGCAAGTTGGCGTGCCGACCATGACCGCCGTCGCGTATGGCGAGAAGGGCAGCAACCCGGCCGACCAGCACTCGTTCATCGTCACCGAGGAGCTCGCGCCCACGGTCAGTCTCGAAGATTTCAGTATCAACTGGATCAAGCAGCCACCGGAGCCAAAACTCAAGCGCGCGCTGATTGCCGAAGTCGCACGCATGACCGGCATGATGCACCGCGCCGGGGTCAACCACCGCGACTGCTACATCTGCCACTTCCTGCTGCACACCGACAAACCGGTGACCTCGGACGACTTCAAGCTCTCGGTGATCGACCTGCACCGCGCCCAGACCCGCCCGGCGATCACCTCGCGCTGGCGCAACAAGGATCTGGCAGCCCTGTACTTTTCCGCGCTGGACATCGGCCTGACCCGCCGCGACAAGCTGCGTTTCCTCAAGGGCTATTTCCAGCAGCCGCTGCGTCAGATCCTGATTGAAGAGGCGTCTTTGCTGGCATGGCTCGATGGCAAGGCCAACAAGCTCTACGAGCGTAAACAGCGATACGGGGATGCGCTCTGATGTCGGGTTGGAAACTGGAACCGGCCTACAGCGAACTGGCCGATGACTTTGGCAGCCTCGAGGCTGTGTTTGCGCTGCAAGGCGAGCGTTTGACCAGCGATCTGCTTTCGGAGGTCATCCGGGTCGAGCGCAATGGCGTCAACTATTACGTCAAGCGCTACGTGGGTGCTGGCAAAGGCTTGCGGCGTTACCTGGGCAAGCCTCGGGTGAAGATGGAGTGGCAGAACCTCAAGCGCTTCGCCAAGTGGGGCATCCCCACTGCCGAAGTGGTGGCCTGGGGGCTGGAGCGGCGCGGTGCGGCCTACGCTCGCGGCGCGATGATTACCCGGGAACTGCCGCGTACCGAAGACTTGTCGGCACTGGCCGAGCGACGCGACCCGAAATTGTCGGATCGCGCCTGGGTCGATACCGTCAGTCGTCAGCTAGCCCAATACACCCGGACCATGCACGACCACCGCTTCACCCATAATGATTTGAAGTGGCGCAACCTGCTGATCGACGATGAGGCTCGAGTGTTTTTGATCGATTGCCCCAACGGCGATTTCTGGCGCGGTTTCTGGCTCAAGTACCGTATTACCAAGGATCTGGCGTGCCTGGACAAGGTCGCCAAGTATCAACTGTCGGCGACCCAGCGCCTGCGCTTTTACCTGCAATACCGCAACCGGACCCGGCTCAACGCTGCGGACAAAAAACGCATCCGGCATGTGGTGAGATTTTTCGAGGGGCGCGAATGACTGATTTTCTGGCCGCTGAAGACCGTGCACTGCTTGAGCGCCACGGCCTCGGCACATTCGAAGCACTCTGGGCCAAGCAACTCGATGCGGTGGACGAACCCAACACCGGTCGCGGCGGCTGGAGCAGCGTGTTTCGGCTGGATCTGGAAGGTCATGGTTTCTACCTCAAGCGCCAAAGCAACTATCTGACCCGCACGTTGCGCGCTCCGTTTGGCGAGCCGAGTTTCGCTCGCGAGTTTCGCAACATCTCCCGTTACCGGAAAATGGGCATACCGGCACTGGAAGCGGTGTTCTACGGGGAGCGCAAGGTCGATGGAGAAGTCCGCGCGATCCTGATGACCCGTGCCCTGGACGGCTGGGACGACCTCGACTCGCTGTTGCAGCGCTGGGCTGAATTGAGCCCTGAGCAGCACTCGGAAATCCTCAAGGCCAGTGGCGAACTTGCCCGGCAGCTGCACGCTGCACGCCAGGTGCATGGGTGCTTCTATCCCAAGCACATTTTCATGCGCGCCACCGGCAACGGCTATCAGGCTCAATTGATCGACCTGGAAAAGACCCGACCACTGCTGTATGGGCAGCGTGACCGAATCAAGGACCTGGAACCGTTGACGCGCCGCGCGCCCGAGTGGAGCGAGTCGCAACTGCGGCAATTGCTGGCCGCCTATCTGGATCAACCTCAGGACAGCTCGTTGATCGACAGCTGGCTGGGGCGTTTGACGACGCGGCGCAGCCAAAAGGGACCACGCTGATGCGTTTATCCAAGTTGAAGTCCGTCGGCCGCAATCCGGCATTGCCGCTGAGCGTTTCGCTGGCCGATGCCGCCGGCCCTGCCGATCTGCAACTGCTGAGCCTCTTGCGGGTGTTGCCGGGGCAGCGTTATGTCGGTGCCGGCGTCTGGCGTGGCCGGCCGGTGTTGGCCAAATTGCTGGTCGGCAGCAAGGCTGCGCGGCACTTCCAGCGGGAGCTGGATGGCGTGCGCTTGCTTGCCGCTCAAGGATTGACCACGCCGCAGCTGTTGGCCGATGGCCTGAAAGAAGGCGAGGGTGGTTGGCTGCTGTTCGAGTTTCTGGAGGGCGCCGAAAGCCTTGGTGATACCTGGAAACAGGTTGAGCAGCAACCGGTTCTGTCCGATGGGCAAGGGGCAGTGCTGGCCGAGGCGTTAGGCGCGATCGGTCAGATGCACCGCAAAGGTCTGTGGCAGGAGGACCTGCACCTGGACAACCTGCTGCGTCAGCGTGGTCGCCTGTACTTGATCGACGGCGCCGGGATTTGCTCCGAAACGCCGGGACAGCCGCTGTCCCGGCAGAAGGTCCTGGAAAACCTCGGGGTGTTCTTCGCCCAGTTGCCGAAGTCGATTGAGCCCTTCATTGAAGAATTGCTGGTGTATTACCTGCTGAGCAACGGCGAACACGCCCTGCCCATGGAAGTGTTGCAGAAGCAGATCGACAAGGTCCGCAGCTGGCGCCTCAAGGACTTCCTGATCAAGGTCGGTCGCGAGTGCACGCTGTTCAGCGTCCAGCGCGGGGCCTTCGGATTGCGGGCGATTCGCCGCGAGGAAGAGCCGTCGATGGTGCCGGTGCTGGAGCATGCCGATGCCTTGCTCGATCAGGGGCATCTGTACAAGACCGGGGGCGCGGCGAGCGTCGGTAAGGTCGAGGTGGATGGCCGCACGCTGGTGATCAAACGCTACAACATCAAAGGCTTCGCCCACTGGCTCAAACGCTTCTGGCGCCCGAGCCGGGCCTGGCATTCGTGGCGCGAAGGCAACCGCCTGGCGTTCCTCGGGATCGCCACGCCCAAGCCGCTGGCGTTGCTGGAAACGCGTTTTCTGTGGCTGCGCAGCCGGGCGTACCTGATCACCGAGTATCTGGCGGGGCCGGACATCATCGAACGTTTTGCGCCGTATGTTGAAAGCGGTGCTGCACCGGAAGCCGAGCTGGCGGCGCTGGATCATTTGTTTGCCGAGCTGATTCGCGAACGCATCAGCCATGGCGACTTCAAGGGGCATAACCTGTTCTGGCAGCAGGATCGCTGGGCGCTGATCGATCTCGATTCGATGTGCCAGCACAGCTCCCTTGGCAGTTTCGCCCCGGCGTATGCAAGGGATCGCGCGCGGTTCATGCGCAACTGGCCTGAAGGCAGCGCCCTTTACCAGGTCATCGATCAGCGGTTGCCCAAGGACATCTCCAGCGCGGCCTGAATCCTTTTCGCGAGCAAGCTCGCTCCCACAGGGATCGTTGGTGAACACATAGCCTGTGAATGCCTCGCTCCAAATGTGGGAGCGAGCCTGCTCGCGAAGAGGCCCGAACTGCCAACCGAGAAAGCAGACAAGTTCTTGTGATCCGTCCTACGCGATCTTGGGATGCCATGAACTGTGGCCGAAATCGCCTCGATGCTAGTTTGCCTGACGTTCTCGGAGGGCAGGCTGTGACGATCAAAATGGCAGTTTCAACGGGTGTTTTATCAGTGTCGCTAATGGGCTGCGGGACCGCCGCCACCGTCCTGCAGGATGACGCCCAGGCCGCGCAAGGGCTGCGTCGGCAGAAGACCTATTGCCAGTCCATCCCGCGAACCTACAGCGGCCTGGCTTACGACTTCTGCGTATTGAATGCACCGCCAGACCCTACGGGTATCCTTGTGCCGCTCGTATTGGTGGACCTGGCCGTGTCTGGCGCGCTGGACACCGTTGTCTTGCCGTACACGATTTACCGGCAAAGCGTGGACGGCAATATTTCCATCTATTGGCGACCCGCGCGCGGATAAAAATGCCGCGAGGTCCCCGCCGCAGTTGCTGGCCGTTTGCGGCTAGAGGTTTGCCGCTGCTTTTAAGCTATAATCCCGCCCTTTAGCTGTCTCTCGCCCCTTGCGAGGGCACATTAATTTTTGAGGCGCTTGCGCCTGCATGCAGACTAAAGAGGCTAGACCCCTGTGGCATTGACGATTCTTGGCCTGTCCGGCGCCCTTAGCCATGATCCTTCCGCAGCCCTGTACATCGACGGCAAGCTGGTCGCGGCGGCTGAAGAGGAACGCTTCGTACGCGATAAACATGCAAAGAACCGCATGCCTTACGAGTCGGCGAAGTTCTGCCTGGAACAGGCTGGCATCAAGCCGTCCGACGTTGACGTGGTAGCGATTCCATTCGCACCGATCAGCCTGTTCGGCAAGGCCCGCTGGCAGTACGCCAAGCGTTACTGGTATGCCCCGGACCGTGCACTCGACGCGATCCTGATGGGCAACCGTCGCTACAAGCGTTATCGCAACAAGATCGTCTGGTGCCTGGAGCAACTGGGTTTTGATCCGAAGAAGATCAAGATCGAGCCGGTCGAACACCACCTGGCCCACGCCTCCAGCGCTTATCACTGTTCCGGTTTCAAAGAGAAAACCGCGATCCTCGGTATCGACGGCAAAGGCGAGTACGCCACGACCTTCTTTGGTTACGGCCAAAACGGCAAGATCCACAAGATCAAGGAATTCTTCGATCCGGACTCCCTCGGCGGCCTGTACGGCGCGATCACCGAGTTCCTCGGTTTCGATATGCTTGACGGTGAGTTCAAGGTCATGGGCATGGCGCCGTATGGCGATGCCAGCAAATACGATTTTTCGCGCCTGGCTTCGTTCGAAAACGGCGAGCTGGTGATCAACACCGACTACGCCAACGTTATCGGTCTGCGTCGTTACAAAGAGAAGGGCAAGGGTTACTACTTCTCGCCGAAGCTGATCGAGTGGCTGGGTCCCAAGCGCGAAGGCGATATCGCCGACGAGCCTTACATCCACTACGCTGCGAGCATTCAAGCGCTGTTCGAAAAAATTGCGCTGCAGATGATCGACTACTACTTGGGCGACGTGCTCAAGGAAACCGGCAAACTGGCCTACGCCGGTGGCTGTGCGTTGAACGTCAAGCTCAACCAGAAAATCATCGCTCGCGACGACGTCAAGGAGCTGTTTGTTCAGCCTGCCTCCGGCGACGCCGGTACCGCAGTGGGCGCGGCAGCCTATGTGTCCCACTCCCGTGGCGTACCGGTCGAGAAGATGGAACACGTCTACCTCGGCCCGTCATACAGCAACGAAGACGTGATCGCCGCGTGCGCCCGTCACGAGAACAAGCCGACCTGGCGCAAGCTCGACAACATGCCGGAGCAGATCGCCAAAATCATGGTCGATGGCAACCCGGTGGCCTGGTTCCAGGGCCGCATGGAGTTTGGTCCGCGCGCCTTGGGCGGTCGTTCGATCATCGGTTGCCCGAGCATTGCGGGCGTGGCTGACCGGATCAACCACCAGATCAAGTTCCGCGAGCGCTGGAGGCCTTTCTGCCCATCGATGCTCGACACTGTCGCTCCACAGATGATCAAGATCGATCACCCGGCCCCGTTCATGACCTTCACCTTCGAAGTGGCTGAAGAGTGGAAAACCCGCGTGCCGGAAGTCGTCCACGAAGACGGCACTTCCCGCGCCCAGGTGCTCAAGCGCGAATACAACCCGCGCTACTACGACATGATGAAAGCGCTGGAAGTGCTCACCGGCAACGGCGTATCGCTCAACACCTCGCTCAACCGTCGCGGCGAACCGATGATCTGCTCGCCGACCGACGCCTTGAACATGTTCTTCGGTTCGGATCTACAGTATCTGATCATGGAAGACATCCTGGTGGTCAAAGAGGGCGCGAACGCCTATGACACGTTCGGCTGAACGCCTTGTGCTGCAGTTCTGCCACGGCTATGACGGGCCGTTCCTGGACTGCGCACGGCAGTACGCCAGCCTGTTCGCGGGGACCGGTTATCGAGTGACCACGGTGTTTCTCACCGGGGTTGCCGATGCCGAAGTCGCCGCGGGTTGTGCTTGCGATGAAGTGCTGTTCATGGAGTACAGCTCCAAGGCCATTCGCGGCCTGAAGCTGGGCGCCATCGGCGATCTGCGCAAGATCGCCGCGTCGCGCAACTTCAGTTTCTGCATCGCTCATCGCTTCAAGCCGATCTATATCGCCTTGCTCGGTACGTCGTTGCCGGTGATTGGCGTGCATCACGCTTTTGACGATTACAAGCGTGGCAGCCGCAAACTGTTCGCGCATATCTTTCGCAAGCGTCTGAGTCTGCTCGGTGTGTCCGACGCGGTGCGCGACGACATGCGCCAATGCCTGCCGAAGTGGCCGGCTTCGCGGATCCAGACCTTGTACAACCGTATCGACGTGGACACCTTGCAGGCGACCCAGGTGTCGGCTCGCGAGGCCCGGGAAACCCTCGGTTTGGCGGCGGATGCGTGGATCATCGGCAACGTCGGACGGCTGCATCCCGACAAGGACCAGGCCACGCTGTTGCAGGGTTTCGCCGAGGCGTTGCCGGGGTTGCCGGCCAACAGCCAGTTGGTGATTCTCGGTAAGGGGCGTCTGGAGGAAAACCTCAAGGCTCAAGCCCGGGAGCTGGGTATCGGTGACCGGGTGCTGTTTCTCGGTCAGGTACCGGATGCGCGCAACTACTTCCGGGCCTTCGATGTGTTTGCCCTGAGCTCTGATCACGAACCGTTCGGCATGGTGCTGCTGGAGGCCATGGCCGCTGGTGTACCTTTGCTCGCAACGGCGTGCGGCGGAGCGAAAGAAGTGGTCGAAAGCGTGGGCATCCTGTTCCCGTTGGGTGATGCCGAGCGTCTGGCCCAAGGGCTGCAACATCTGGCTGGCATGGATGATCAGCAACGCCGACAGTGTGCCGAGTTGATGCTCGAGCGCTTGCACGAACGCTTCTCCGATTGCGCGGTACGCGATGCTTTCTGGCATTTGCCGCACGTTACCGAACTGGCACAGAGGGGCTGATGCTCAACCGATTTCAAGGCTGGCGCGAGCGTGGCTGGGCGGTAGTCGACGCCTCGACTTACGCCGAAACCTGGCAGCGTTATGGCGGCAGCGTCGCAACTCATCCGATGGTGGTCGAGCGGCTGGCGAAACTGGCCGAGATTCCGGTGCGTTACCTGGCCTGGGTCCAGGGTGACGAGGTCAAGGCGGCGATCCCGACCTGGGGGCGCGACCTGGCCTTGTCCAAGGACGTGCTCAAGCGTCGCGGCAAAAAGGGCTTGTTCGACCTTGGCAACGCCGAGATCATCCTGCCCGCCGCTGCCGATACCCAGGCGCCTTTGCGCCATCGCGCGCGGTATCTGTCGGCGCTGAACGAAGGCCGTTTCACTGGCATCAGGTTGCAAGCCGAACAACTGGCCATGGCCCGTACCCCCGAAGAGCTGTCGAAAAAATTTCGCTATAACCAGCGCCGCGAATTGCGTTTGCTGGAAGAGGCCGGTGGCGTGGTGCGGCCGGTGTCCGAGTTTTCCAGCATCGATCTGGCGGCGATTTATTGCGACCTGTTCCAGCGCCGCTGGGGCTTCCCGGCGACGGGTGCCGAACGCATGGCCGAGGTCATCGAGTTGCTGCGCGAGTTGTTGATCGGTTCGGTGATTTTCCTCAACGATGCGCCGATTGCGATTCAACTGGTGTACCGCGTCGAAACCTCGCAGTGGATCAGCGTCGAGTACATCAACGGCGGAGTCGATCCCGAGACTCGCGAGTTCAGCCCTGGCAGTGTGCTGAGTTTTCTCAATACGCAAAGCGCCTGGGAGCATGCCCGGGCGCAGGACAAACCGTTGCGCTTTTCCTTCGGTCGCGCCGACCGTGAATACAAGGATCGCTGGTGCAACCCTGTGCCGGTCTTCACCGTATGAGCCAAGCCATAAGCCGCAAACAGCAACTGCTCAAGCGCCACCGGCGCAATAAACGTATCGGCCTGTTGATTGCGCTGGTGCTGTTGATCGTCATGGGTGTGGCGGTGGCCTGGTGGTTGCCGCTGGTGCTGGCGGTTCTGGGCTGGATTGCCCACGAAGCCTGGTTTGCCGACCATCTGTTCTACTCAGCGAAAGACGATTACCAGTACAGCTTTCCCCCGTACACGCCACAGCCCAAGGTGCACCTGAGCGGTGAACACTTGCGGCTGGACGAGGGCGTGATGCTGGTCGACGACGCGACGCTGGTGTTGGCCCTGCGGGTAAAGAGCACCTGGCTGGGGCGTTTTATCGATCCGGTGGTGGAGTTGGCGGGTGGCGAAAACCCTGATCGACAAACCTTCGAACGGGGCGTAAACGGCCTGCGTTACCTCAATCTCAGTGGTCAGGCACAGGCGCTGTCGCGTGGTGACCTGCGCTTGCGCGGGCGCTTCTGTCGCGTGTTTGGTGAGCCCGTGCTGTGGGCGTTCGAGCATCCGGATTACCGGCGTCAGCGGGTGATGGTCATCGCCCCTCACGCCGATGACGCCGAATTGGCAGCCTACGGTTTGTACAGCCAGGCCGACGAAACCTGGATCGTCACGCTGACCGCCGGTGAAATCGAAGCCGAACACTATCGGCAGATGGGCCTGAACAAGGTCGATGCGGCCCGCTTGAAAGGCCGCCTGCGCACCTGGGACAGCATTGCCGTGCCACGTTGGGCCGGTGTGCCCGAGGCTCACTGCGTACAACTGGGTTACTTCTGTCTACAGTTGCCGAGCATGCAGGCTGCGCCTGCGGTGGCGGCGGGATCGCGGGAAGCGGATATGAGCGACATCCGTCTGTTCCGCCGGCTGAATCCTTTCGCACTGCCCGGCGATGTCGATGGCGCGCCGACCTGGAACAACCTGCTGGCGGATCTACGAGAGTTGTTGCTGCGGGCCCGGCCCGAGGTCATCGTCCTGCCGCATCCGACCCTGGATCCGCACCCCGATCATATCTGCGCCCAGGCGGCAGTCCTCGAAGCCTTGCAAGGCCTGGACTGGCAACCGACCACGCTATTGGGCTACGCCAACCACCTGCACGACAACGACCGCTGGCCGATGGGTGATACCGGTGATGGCATCGCCTTGCCGCCGGCCTTCGAACCGGCCCAACCGATGCAGCCTTATTGCCTGCCAATACCGCTGGAACAACAGCGAGACAAAGCCATGGCGTTGGGCATGATGCACGACCTGCAGCCGGCGATGCCGTTCAAGCGTCGCTTGCGTCGGTTGATCCAACGGTTGTTGGCCGGCCGCTTGCCGCCAACCTATGGCCAGAACGAATTCTTTCGCAAGGCCGTCCGGCGCCACGAGCTTTTGTGGTCCCTCAAGCACACACCAGGCAATGTTTCTCAGCGGGGAGAGTTATGAGTCAGCGGTCAAAGGTCCTGCAACTGCAGCCTGACTACAACGTCAAAGCCCATGATTTCGCCGACCTCGCGGAGCAAATCGTCAAGGCCCTGCCCAGTGAGCGCTATGAAGTGACTGCCGCGTTTTTGCGCGGCAAACCCGGGCCGGGCGAAGCGGTGAGCCGAGCCGACCGTTCGGTGTACTTCGAGTTTTCCGACAAGTCCCTCAAGGGCATGCGCCTGCGGGCCATGTGGCAGCTATACAAGTTCTGCCGTCGGGAAAAATTCGATGTGGTGATCTGCAACCGCTTCAAGCCGGTGAACATGATGCTGGCGCTCAACCGCTGGCTGAAAGTGCCTTTGTGCATCGGCATTTCCCACGGCTTTGGCGAGTACGACCGTTTTTACCGGCGCCGCCAGACCCAGCGCCTGATCGATCGTCACTGGCGCTTCGTTGGCGTGTCGCCTGCGGTGAAACAGTATCTGCTGGACTGTGACTGCGGCTTCACCGACCAGAATACCTACGCCATCACCAATGCCATCGACATCGAGCAAGCCGAAGGTCTGCAACACAGTCGTGAAAAGGCCCGAGAAATGTTGGGCATTGATCCGTCGGTGCGGCTGATCGGTGCGTTGGGGCGACTGGTGCCGGTCAAGGGCCATATCTATTTGCTGCAGGCCTTCGCGGCACTCAAGGACAAATACCCGAATACCCAACTGGCGATCATCGGTGCCGGCCGCGAAGAGTCGCGCCTGGCGGCGGAAATCGACCGCCTCGGTCTCAGCGGTCGCGCCCATTTGCTGGGGTTCAAGGAAATTGCCCTGCAGTACATTCGCGCTTTCGATATCTGGACCATGCCTTCCCTGGCCGAAGGTCTCGGGCTGGCGCTGCTTGAAGGCATGAGTGGGCATTTGCCGGTGATTGCCTCGAACGTGCCGGCCATGTTGCCGCTCATCGAGGGGGCCGGTGGCCTGGCGATTACGCCGAAGGATGTGCCGACGTTGCAGGCGGCGCTGGACACCTACCTCGGGCTGTCGGATAACGAGCTCAAGGCCAAGGGTGAGCAGGCCTTCCGTTATCTGCAGCAACACCATGACATCGAGGAGTTCCGTCGCGAATACCTCAATCTGATCGACTCCGGCCTGGAACAGGCCCGCAAGGAACAGCCATGAACGACGCGCAACCCATCGTCACGGTCATCATCGCGTCGTATAACCATGCCCCTTACATCGAGGAAAGCATTCTCAGCGTCCTCAACCAGACCTATCAGAACATCGAGTTGCTGGTGGTCGACGATGGCTCGAAAGATGACAGCGTCAAGCGGATCAAGGCGTTGCAGGTCATCCATGGTTTCGATTTCCGGGTGCAGGAAAACCAGGGGCTGACCAACACCCTCAATGGTGCTATTGCCCGGGCCAAGGGCAGCCTGATCGTGCCGTTCGGTTCGGATGACATCATGTTGCCGGAGCGAATCGCCACCCAGGTCGCGCATATGGATGGCAAGCCCGAGGTCGGCATTTGCGCCGGTAACATCGAGTTGATCGATGCCGATGGCAATCTCTACCCCGAGAAGCGCCAGCGCCGGGATGTACCGTTCCGTCGCCTGGACTTCGACGACATGTTCCTGGAGCGCAAGCCCTATCCTCCGGCACCCACCCTGATGATCCGTCGCGAAGCGCTGGAGAAGGTGGGCGGATTCGACCCGACCATTCGCCTGGAAGACTTGCTGATTGAGCTGAAGGTGACCCATGCCGGTTACTTTATCGATGGTCTGAATGTGTTGATGGCGCGCTATCGCAAGCACGCCACCAACTCCTACAAGAACCACCGCTTCATGATCGACAGCATCCTGCGCACCTACGCACTCTTCAGCGATCACCCGCTGTATGACGAAGTGCGCTACAAATTTCTCAACTCCATGTTCCTCAAGACCGCCAACCGTGATCGCAAGCTGGCGCGGGAGCTGCTGGCGCAGATTCCGTTCAAGGCCTGGAACAAGAAAACCTGGCGCGGGCTGGGGCGGATGTACTTCTCGCGGCTGGAGAAAGACTGAGCCCCGGGCTGGACTCAAGGGGAGCGGGGCGGGATGTTGGGTGGCGATATGCCGCGACGATTGCTCAACGTTGTTGAGCCGTCTCCTCTAAAAACTCTTTCCTCGGCTTCCTGTTCTGGCGCAACCAGTGCAGGGTTTTCTTGCCGGCATTGATACCGGGCTTTTCGATGTACAGGTAAGTCAGGCTGCTGATGATGATCAGCAGGCAACTGCACACAGCCAGCAACGGCAGGAAAACCCAGGCTTGCCGGGCGTCAAGATGCAATAGCGGCGGCAGTCGCTGCACCAGTACCCAGAGCACGAAACCGTGCAGCAAATACGTGCTGTAGCTGATTTCCCCCAGCCAGCGAATGCTGCGTGGTCTCAGGGCGCCGAACAAGGTGTTGCCGGACGCCACGATCACAAAGAACAGTGAAAGCAGCAGCAGCGCTCCCAGGTTGAATGCCCGGTTGAACACCGTAAAGGCGATCGCCAATGCGAGCAGGGCGATGATGCCCGCCAGCGGAGACAGGCTCCAGGCGACCCATTGTGGACGGCGAACCCAGTACGCCGCAGCGATGCCGCCGAGGAAACTGGTCAGGAAGTGCTTCTTCAGCGAGTGCTCCCATCCGACCACCTGATAAAGGGTGTAGATGCCGATCAGGCACAGCACCGTCTGCATCCAGCCTCCGCGATAAATGAACACCATGGCGGCCAGTGGCAGGGCAAGGTAGAAAAACACCTCGTACCCCAGCGTCCAGGTGACGTTGGAGATCAGCATACCGGTCTGGTGGTACTGGTTGACGTCTGGCCGGTCGAAGAACAGCCAGGCCAGGGTCTGGCCAATGAGTTGGGTGGCGGAATCCTTGAGTTCCCAGTCCTGCAAATAGAACACACAGACAAACACGGCCAACATCAGCGGCAGGTAGAGCGGGTAGAGGCGAAACAGCCGAGATACCGCAAATGCCAGCCAGTCGTGTTGCCGCCCGTGGGTGAGCAAGCGGTCCCAGAACAGAAAGCCGGTGATCATGAAAAAGAGGGCGACGCTGCCCTGGCCGAGCTGCGAGTAGAAGTTGCTCGGCGGAAAATCGGTCACGCCGGTTTGCAGAAAGATCCAGGTAATGATCGAGTGATGGACGAACACGCCGAAGGCCAGATACCCGCGTAAGCCGTCGATGCCGGCAAAGCGGCTTTCGCCGCGATGCTCCAGCTGTCGGGTGAGTCTCGGCACGCTGCGCAACAGTAGCGCAGCAGTCGCGATGGCGAGCAGGTAGGCCGTCATCGCGATAAGCGGGTTGGTTTCTATCATCGGTGAGCCTGGGCCGGAGGACTCCCGGCCAGCACGTGCCTGTGCAAATTATCCACGTCGGCTTTCGAAGCCACCGCAGCGTATCCCTGAAGCAGCGCTTCGAAGTGATCCTCGAACAGCCAGTGCCGATCTGATGCGTAGCGCTGCATGTGGCGCAGATTGCGCCGACGCAGCGAAGGGCTCAACGATGAAGGGTAAATCCGCAGGTCGGCCAGGTCGATCAGGCCGAACTCGCCGTCCTCCAGCACCAGCACATTGCCCAAGTGCAGGGAGCGGAAATAGACCCCTTGCTGATGCAGTTGGGCCATGAATTTGCCGAAGCGTTCCACCAGTGCCTGGCGCACAGCCGGGGCGGTGATGCCTTGCAGGATCTGGCGCAGCGTGTTGCCCGGCAAGGGAGAGTAGTGCACAGCGGTGCTGCCGTCTTCGAACCGGTAAAGGTCGAGGATGTGCGGTGTCGGGATGCCCATGCTGCGCAGTTGCACGCTGTTGACGGCAAAACGATCGGAGTAGGGCGTGAAACTGCCCGAGGTGTACCAGCGGCGACGGCGGAACAGCTTGAGAAAGCTGCCATCGGTCAGGCGCAGGACTTTGGGGCCCAAACCATCTTCTTCGATGATCAGGGCATCGGCCGTCAGCTGTTGCAGGGCGCTTGGCGTCGCGGTCTTGATCGGTCTGTCCAGCAGGCGCCTGGCCCGTTGATTGATGCTCAATGCGGCAATCAGTGCCAACGGGATCCACAGCAGGAACCAGTGCTCCTTGGGGCGAGAGATAATCCCGCCACCTTCGGTCAGCCCCGCACCGATACCGAAGGCCAGCCAGGTCGAGGCAATGATGAACAGCGGTTGCACGCGATGGCGCCGGCTGCTGATGAAGCTCCACACAATGAAGAACAGCCATGGCAGCAGACCGATAATGCCGACGTAGTAGAGCACGCCCAGGGCGAAGCTATGAGGCTCCTGAAGGGGGGAGCCGGCGCCGGGGTCCAGGCTCAGTCCAGCGTTGTAGC
Organism: Pseudomonas sp. GL-R-19; assembly: GCF_019956375.1. NCBI lineage: Bacteria > Pseudomonadati > Pseudomonadota > Gammaproteobacteria > Pseudomonadales > Pseudomonadaceae > Pseudomonas > Pseudomonas sp. GL-R-19. Next base: position 89,931 of record NZ_JAHBDJ010000022.1, read on the forward strand.
CGTGCCCGATCCATGGGTGTTCAGCGATCCTGTCCAGGGCCATTTGCCAGAGTTCGATACGGAAGGAACTGCCTCTTTCGAAGATCTTGTCCGCAAACAACGCGAAAGTCGCCGTTTCGGCGATGACCATGGAACCAAGCATGAAGACCGACTGTCGATTCCAGCAGATGTAACTCAGCCACAGCGCGGCCAGCGTCAGTGCAACCAGTGGAGTCCTTGAGCCGGTGGCCAGGACGGCGGCGAACATGATCGCCATCGCCGGTATGCTCAACCAAAGTACCTGGTGTCGCTTGCAGGTCATGCTCAGGCTCAGCCAGTAGGTACAGAAAAAACCGAAAACGTGGGAGCTGAGCAGTGGGTTGTCGAACGCACCTACTCCGATCAGGCGCATTTCCGGTTGGTAGATCAGGCCGAACCTGTACAGGTTGTAGACAGTGGCGACCAGCGCCACGATCGCGGCGCAGAACAGCAGGGGCTGAATGATTTCGCTGCGATAGCGCACCAGCAGGTAGCAGCCGACGAACAGAAACAGGGTGTGCAATGGGGGTTTGAACTGACCGAAGTCGATGTCGCCGCCCGGTCCCCAGCGCAGACTGAGCAGTGCCCACGCCACAAACAGCAGGGCTGCAATGACGATCGGTTCGCGCAGCAGTTCTTTGCTGAACCGCGGACGCAGGCACAGCGCAATCAGTGCCGGAATACTGAACAGGCCATAGTAAAGCTTGTGATGCACACTGCGCCCAGGCAGGAAAAACAGCGCACAAAGCAGCAATAAATAACCGAGCGGAAGGATCCACAAACAAATGAAATCGAAGATTCTATTGGACGTGCTGTTCAAAGCGTTTGATTGCATGCTGAATAACTTATTCCTGAATTGAGCGAGCGTACCAAGGCAGGGACATCTGGTGGGTATTTGACGCGCCACAATACACAGACTGTATGCGATTGCCAGAACCCTGGGGAAGCTGTGCTAAAGTCAGCGTCCTTTTTATCGACATTCGCGTGATATGACCGACTCCAGTCTTAGTGCAAGCCCATCGAGCTTGAAAATCTACTTCCGTCTGCTCGGCTATGTCCGGCCGTACATCAGCCTGTTCCTGATCAGCATCGTCGGTTTTCTGATTTTCGCTTCGACGCAGCCAATGCTGGGCTACATCCTCAAGTACTTCGTCGACGGTCTGTCCAACCCAGAAGCGGCGCTGTTTCCAAGCGTGCCCTACCTGCGGGATCTGCAACTGCTGCAGGCGGTGCCGTTGTTGATCATCCTGATCGCTGCGTGGCAGGGATTGGGGTCGTACCTGGGCAACTACTTCCTGGCCAAGGTTTCCCTGGGCCTGGTCCATGACTTGCGGGTGCAGTTATTCAACAACCTGCTGGTGTTGCCAAACCGGTATTTCGACAAGCATAACTCGGGACACCTGATTTCACGTATCACCTTCAACGTGACCATGGTCACGGGGGCGGCAACGGATGCAATCAAGGTCGTAATTCGTGAAGGCATGACGGTGATCTTCCTGTTTGCCTCGCTGTTGTTCATGAACTGGCGCCTGACGCTGGTCATGGTCGCCATCCTGCCGCTGATCGCCATCATGGTGCGCACCGCCAGCAAGAAATTCCGCAAGCAGAGCAAGAAAATCCAGCTGGCCATGGGAGACGTGACGCATGTGGCGTCCGAAACCATCCAGGGTTATCGCGTGGTGCGCAGCTTCGGTGGTGAAGCCTATGAAGAGAAACGCTTCTTCGACGCCAGCCAGGGCAACACTGACAAGCAATTGCGCATGACCCGCACCGGCGCCATCTACACGCCGCTGCTGCAATTGGTGATCTATACCGCCATGGCCGTGCTGATGTTCCTGGTGCTGTTCCTGCGTGGCGATGCGTCAGCCGGCGACATGGTGGCCTACATCACCCTGGCCGGCCTGCTGCCCAAGCCGATTCGCCAGTTGTCCGAAGTCAGCTCGACCATCCAGAAGGGGGTGGCCGGCGCTGAAAGTATCTTCGAGCAACTGGATGTCGAGCCTGAAGTCGATACCGGCACCGTCGAGCGCGATGCCGTCAGCGGTCGCCTGGACGTGCGCAACCTCAGCTTCACCTACCCTGATACCGAGCGTCAGGTGCTCAATGACATCAGTTTCTCGGTCGAGCCCGGGCAAATGGTGGCGTTGGTGGGACGTTCGGGCAGCGGCAAGTCGACCCTGGCCAATCTGATTCCGCGTTTCTATCACCACGACAAGGGCGAAATCCTCATCGATGGCGTCGAAGTGGAGCAGTACAAGCTGTTGAACCTGCGTCGGCATATCGCCCAGGTGACTCAGCACGTGACACTGTTCAGCGATACCGTGGCCAACAACATCGCCTATGGCGACCTGGCTGGCGCACCCCGTGAAGACATTGAAAAGGCGGCCAAGGATGCCTATGCAATGGACTTCATTGCTCAGTTGCCTGAAGGCCTGGATACCCAGGTCGGGGAAAACGGCGTGCTGCTGTCCGGTGGTCAGCGCCAGCGCCTGGCGATTGCCCGGGCGCTGTTGAAGAATGCTCCGCTGCTGATTCTCGATGAGGCGACCTCGGCACTCGATACCGAGTCCGAGCGGCATATTCAGGCCGCCCTGGATCAGGTCATGAAAGGTCGCACCACGCTGGTGATCGCTCATCGCCTGTCGACGATCGAGAAGGCCGACCTGATCCTGGTCATGGATCAGGGGAAAATCGTCGAGCGCGGCACCCATGAGCAACTGCTGGCGCAAAACGGCTACTACTCGCGCCTCAACGCGATGGGCCTCGACGCCCCGGCCGAAGACATCGCCTGACCCCGAAAGGGCGAGCCTGGCTCGCCCTTTCGCACACCTGACGTGCAACGCGTCTGGTGATTTGTATCCAGACCTTTACGCTTCTTGCCCGATCAAGGACTTCACCGCTATAGACAGTCCCTACGAGGCGCCGCTGCATGCCGAGTGCGAAATCGATGCGCAAGCGATGGGGATGAGCGATACGTGTCGTCGTCTGGCGGATCTGCTGCTCAAAAAATGAGCAAGAAAGCCCCGCGAATCATCCGCTTGCAGCCACCACACAAGCCGACGCCAACCCTGTGCTAATATCGCGCCCCTGTTCATTTTGTATGTGGGTTGCACCATGAAGTTGTCCATGCCGCGATTCGATCAAGCCCCTGTCTTGGTAGTCGGCGATGTCATGCTCGACCGTTACTGGCATGGTGGTACCTCACGGATTTCTCCTGAGGCGCCGGTGCCGGTGGTCAAGGTCGATCACATCGAGGACCGTCCGGGCGGCGCTGCCAACGTTGCCTTGAACATTGCCGCCCTGGGGGCTCCGGCCTCGCTGGTCGGTGTCACCGGCGACGATGAAGCCGCCAACAGCCTGGTCAACAGCCTCAAGGGCGCTGGCGTGCGGGCCACCTTCCAGCGCATCGCGCACCAGCCGACCATCGTCAAGCTGCGGGTCATGAGCCGTCACCAGCAATTGCTGCGTATCGACTTCGAAGAACCTTTCGCCACTGATGCGCTGGCGCTGGTCGCGCAGGTCGATGAGTTGCTCGAAGGCATCAAGGTGCTGGTGCTGTCCGACTACGGCAAAGGTGCGCTGAAAAACCATCAGGCGCTGATCCAGGCCGCCCGTGCCCGTGGCATTCCGGTGCTGGCTGATCCCAAGGGCAAGGATTTCTCGATCTACCGCGGTGCGAGCCTGATCACGCCGAATCTCAACGAATTCGAAACCATCGTCGGTGGTTGCGCCGATGAGCACGAATTGGTGAGCAAGGGCGCGCAGCTGATGCACGACCTGGACCTCGGTGCTTTGTTGGTGACCCGTGGCGAGCACGGCATGACCTTGCTGCGTCCGGATCATCCGGCGCTGCACTTGCCGGCCCGGGCCCGTGAAGTGTTCGACGTGACCGGTGCTGGCGATACGGTGATTTCCACCCTGGCGGCCGCGATTGCCGCTGGCGAAGAGCTGCCTCACGCGGTGGCTCTGGCCAATCTGGCGGCCGGTATCGTGGTCGGCAAACTCGGTACGGCGGCCATCAGTGCGCCGGAACTGCGTCGTGCGATCCAGCGCGAGGAAGGTTCCGAGCGCGGTGTGCTAGGTCTTGAGCAACTGTTGCTGGCGGTCGACGATGCCCGCGCGCACAAAGAGCGGATCGTGTTCACCAACGGTTGCTTCGATATTCTGCACGCCGGTCATGTGACCTACCTCGAACAGGCGCGGGCCCAGGGCGATCGTTTGATCGTTGCGGTAAACGACGATGCATCGGTCAGCCGCCTGAAAGGGCCGGGCCGTCCGATCAACAGTGTCGACCGGCGCATGGCGGTGCTGGCCGGTCTGGGGGCGGTGGACTGGGTCATCAGTTTCCCGGAAGGCACTCCGGAAAACCTGCTGAGCGCGGTCAAGCCGGATGTGCTGGTCAAGGGTGGTGACTACGGGGTCGACCAGGTGGTCGGCGCGGACATCGTGACGGCCTACGGCGGCACCGTGAAAGTGCTGGGGCTGGTGGAAAACAGCTCGACCACCGCGATTGTCGAGAAGATCCGCAAGTCGTAGGAGCTGGCGTAGCCTGCGATCTTTTCCTGTAGCCCGGGGATCGTAAAATCAAAAGATCGCAGCCTGCGGCAGCTCCTACAGGAACACGCGTTCCAACGTAGGAGCTGCCGCAGGCTGCGATCTTTTACGTTTAAGAGCTGACCTTTTTTCTCGGCACGATCTTCTTCAGCAGTTGCTTGGCCTTACCGCGTAACAGCGCCAACCCCGAATCCTTCCCCGGAGGGGTCAAACCCTGCTGTCTCACCCAGTCCTTCCAGCGAATCCGCTCATCGCGCACCAACCAGCCTTCCTGTCGGGCAAAACTCTCGGCCAGGTACAGGCCGCGCGTGCTGGCCGGGTACAGTTGATCCTTTTTCAAGGTGTAGAGCTCAGCCAACGGGTGACCATCCTGCAAGGGCATCAAGTACAGATCGGGGCGCTTGCGGTCGAGGCGGGCGACGAGTTGATCGCCTTCCAGTCTTTCATCGACATGGAGCAGGCTCAGGGATTTGGCTTCCTTGGGAACGTCCAGGCGCAAGTCGTAAATCAACTGCAGTGACGCCGTTGGCAAATGCACGTAAGCCCGCGGGCGCTCTATCAGCATCAGGTTGGCGCAGCGTACCGGCCGCGCCGAGCCGGACAGTGGCGACAAGCGAAATGGCAGGGCTTCACGGTAATGCAGGGCGGCCGAGTAGGGCGTCGGCAGCCAGGTGTCATTGAACCGCCCACCGAGCCAGCCTTCCGGAGTCTCCAGCAGGCATTCTTCGGCAATTTCCTGGATCGCCGTGTGCAAGGGCAGGTTCAGCTCATGAGCCGGCACGTATCCGGAGATCAGCTTGAGCACCACATCGCCACGGTCCTGCCGGCGTTGGCGCACCAGCACCCAATAATCGCGATTCTGCCAATGCAGGGTCAGGCGCACCGAAACCCCGAGATTGGCCAGTTCCAGAGCAAACCGTTCGCTGTCGCCGACCGTCACCGGACGACGACGTTGCAGGGTCTGGGCGAAGTTCAGCGGCCTGCCGACGCTCTGATAAGCCAGGCCTTCGGGCGTCGCTTCGACGAATAACGGCAGGGTCTTGAAGTTGCTCGGGTTCTTTCTGATGAGCGTACGCGACATGTCGGCTCCTGCTTAAGGCCGCGTGGGCGGCGTCAGTGGCTACGTAGGACCTGGGCAACGGTCGCGACATTGTGGGCGAGGTGCAGCGGATTGATGGTCCCGACAATAGCACTGGCAACACCCGGATGTTCAAACAACAATTCGAAACTGGCGCGCACCGGATCTACGCCCGGACTCAGGCAGACATGACCACTGGCGAGGGCTTTCTTGACCAGAATGGCTTTGCCGTGTGCAGCAGCATAGTCAATCACGGCCTTCTCGTTTTGTTCGTTCAGATTGTAGGTGACCATCGCGCAGTCGCCTTGCTCCAGTGCCTTCAGGCCACCGTCGACGGTTTTGCCGGAAAAGCCGAAACCGCGAATCTTGCCTTCGGCCTTGAGCGCGGCAAGGGTCTCGTAGACTTCGCAGTCATTGAGGATCGCCAGGTCGTTACCATCGGAGTGCACCAGCACCAGGTCGATGAAGTCCGTTTCAAGACGTTGCAGGCTGCGTTCCACCGACATTCGAGTGTGTGCGGCGCTGAAATCGTGAAGGGACTGGCCGTCGGCAAACTCTTCACCGGCCTTGCTGACAATCACCCAATCCTGACGCTGACCGCGCAGCAACGGGCCGAGGCGTTCTTCGCTGCGACCATAGGCCGGGGCGGTGTCGATCAGGTTGATGCCCAGGCCGCGGGCGAGTTTGAGCAGCATGCGAGCTTCAACGTCATCGGGAATCCGGAAGCCGTTGGGGTACTTCACCCCTTGGTCGCGGCCCAGTTTCACCGTGCCCAGGCCCAAGGGTGAAACCACCAGGCCGGTACTGCCCAGCGGGCGATGCAGGTCGTGCAGGGTCGGTTGGCTCATGGCAGCAGTTGCTCCCAGGCAGGTACGCCCATCGGCGGCTTCGGCAGCTCAGGCAATGCTGCCAGGTGGCTTGGCTGGATACCGTCGCGGGTCAGGCTGGCGATCACGCGATCGGCGAAGTCCGGCGCCAGGGCGAGCTTGGTCGGCCAGCCCACCAGCAGTCGGCCTTCTTCTGCGAGAAACGCATTGTCGGGGCGGGTCAGGCCGGATTGCAGGGGTTCGGCGCGATCCACACGCAGGGTGGCCCAACGGACCGTGCTCAAGTCGATCCACGGCAGCAACTGGCCGAGTTCTTTCTGTGCGGTGGCGATCTGCTCGGCGGGCTCACGGGCCACACCTTCGGATTCCGCGATATCGCCGCCCAGGTACCAGACCCATTGGCCATCCGCCGCCGGGTGCGTGGTCACGGTGATGCGCGGTTTGGTGCCGCCACCCAGGCAATGGGCGTAAAGCGGTTTGAGGCTCGGCCCCTTGGCGATGATCATGTGCAACGGGCGGCGCTGCATGGCGGGCTGGCTCAGGCCCAGCGCTTCAAGCAATGCCGCCGTCCCGGCACCGGCGCTCAGGACGATGCGTTGGGCACGGATCTCGCGCTCGTCCACCTTCAGGCCGACCAGCACGCCGCCTTCCAGCAGCGGCTCGATCTTTTGCCCTGCGAGCAAGCCATCTCCGGCCAGGTCGGCCAGGCGCTGGATCAGGCTCGGCACGTCGACCACCAGTTCCGCCAGGCGATAGACCTTGCCCTTGAAGCGCTTGTCCTGCAGGGCCGGCGGCAATTGCTCGCCCTTGACCTGATCGACGCGACCGCGCACGGCCTTGCTGGCAAAGAAACTGGTGAGGTTGCCGGCGAGGGTGCCGGGGGACCAGAGGTAATGAGCTTCGGACAGCAGGCGCACGCCGGACAGATCCAGCTCGCCGTCACCGGCCAGGGCTTCGCGCCAGCGGCGCGGCATGTCGGCGATGGCTTCCGAGGCGCCGGTCAGGGCGCCATGCAGCGCGTATTTGGCGCCGCCGTGGATGATGCCCTGGGACTTCACGCTCTGCCCGCCACCGAGGCTGGCACTTTCCACCAGCACGGTCGAAAAACCCTGGCGGCGCAGGCGTGCATTCAGCCAGAGGCCGGCGACACCAGCGCCGACAATCAGAACGTCGGTGGAAATAACGGATGGCATTCGGCGACCTCTGTGTTCAAGACGAGGGCGCAGTATACAGACTCGAAGTGGAGGGGATTTACTGGATCAAGACGTGAGCACAAAACCTGTGGGAGCGAGCCTGCTCGCGATGGGGCCGCATCAGTCGATATCAATGTCGACTAATACACCGCTTTCGCGAGCTGGCTCGCTCCCACAGTGAAATGTGCTTCGGACTTAGTGGCCGGCCGACTTGGAGAAGAGCTGGATGACCACAACACCCAGCACAATCAACGCCATCCCCAGCATCGCCGGCACGTCCAGCTTCTGCCCGTAGATAAACAGCGCCGCGACGCTGACCATCACGATCCCCATGCCGGCCCACACAGCGTACGCCACACCCACCGGAACGCTGCGCACCACCAGGGTCAGCATCCAGAAGGCAATGCCGTAGCCGAGGATGACCAGCACCAGCGGCAGCGGGGTGCTGAGGCCCTTGACGGCTTTCATCGAAACAGTGGCAATCACTTCGGCACAGATGGCAATGGCCAGGTAGTAGTAAGCGGTCATGGGTCAATCCTCGTGTGAAGTGTTGCTCTCTGAGGTCGGCATTCTAGTGATTCGCCAGATGCGGTAAAGTCATTACCTATCTGTTTAGAAGATGGGTTGAGCCATGAGCATGCAATGGAATCTGGAGCAGTTGCGGTTGTTTGTCAGCGTAGCGGAGCAGCGTTCGTTTTCTGCCGTGGCGCGGGATCAGCGCAAGGCGCAGTCGGCGGTCAGCAGTTCGATAGCGCTGCTGGAAGAAGACCTGGGTGTCAGCCTGTTCGACCGTAGCAGCGGGCGTCAACCGAAGCTCACTGAAGCCGGTACCGCTTTGCTGGACGAAGCACGGGAGGTGTTGCGCCAGTGCGAACGGCTCAACGGCCGGGCGCTGGCGATGATGCGCGGGCAGGAAGCGCGACTGCGTGTGGCGCAGGATGAAGCGATGCCGTATCAGCCGATCATCGAAAGCTTCGAGGCCCTGGCGGAAAAATTCCCCAGCCTTGAAGTGCAACTGACCAGCGCCGCCCAAGGCGATGTCGCGCGCAAGCTGGTGGAGCGGCGCGCCGATCTGGGGCTGCTGTTCTTTCACGATCAGATTCCCGAGGCACTTGAACGGCGGGTGCTGGGCAGCGTGGAAATGGTCACGGTGTGCGGCAAGGATCATCCGTTGGCGCGTAAAGGCGCAGTGGATAGCCAACAATTGGCGCAACATCGGCAGTTGCTGATGTCCACGGCGTCGAGCATTTACCCCGGCAGTGATCCCGCCAGCCCGCAAGTCTGGCGCGCCGACAGTTTCTATGTGATGGCCGAATGGCTGGTGCGTGGCCTCGGCTGGGCCTGGTTGCCACGCCACGTAGTGCAGTACCCGACTTATCAGAATCAGATGGTCGAACTGGTCAGCGAATGGACCCCGCCGGCCCTGGTGGTGGAACTGGTATGGCGTCGGGATGAGCCGCTCGGTCCTGCGGCGCGCTGGCTCGCCGAACGTTTTGCCGTGCACTTGCAGACGATTGGCGAAAAAAGCCGATAAACTCCGCCGCCATGAATAGAACTCTCTACACCGCGCTGTTTTATCTGGGGCTGCCATTGGTAGCGATTCGGCTGTGGCTGCGCGCGCGCAAGGCGCCGGCGTATGCCAAGCGCATCGGCGAGCGCTTTTCCTTCGCGATGCCGACGATGAAACCGGGCGGCATCTGGGTGCACGCCGTGTCGGTGGGCGAAAGCATTGCGGCTGCGCCAATGATCCGCGCCTTGCTGGCGCGTTATCCGAATCTGCCGATCACCGTTACCTGCATGACGCCGACCGGGTCGGAACGGATCCTGGCACTGTTCGCCAATGAGCCGCGCATCCAGCACTGCTATCTGCCTTACGATTTGCCGTGCGCCGCCCGGCGCTTCCTCGATCGGGTCCAGCCGAAACTGGCGGTGATCATGGAAACCGAACTGTGGCCCAACCATATCCATCAGTGTGCCAAACGCGGGATCCCCGTGGCGCTGGCCAATGCGCGGCTGTCCGAGCGTTCGGCCAAGGGCTATGGCCGGTTTCCCACGCTGACCCAGCCGATGCTGGCGGAGATGAGCCTGTTCGCAGTGCAGACCGAAGCCGAGGCGCAACGCTTGCGTAACCTGGGCGCCCGGACCGAAACAGTCCAGGTCACGGGCTCGATCAAGTTCGACCTGACCATCGACCCGCAACTGCTGGAGCGCGCCAGCCAATTGCGCGGGCAATGGCAGGCGCTGGAACGGCCGGTGTGGATCGCGGCCAGTACCCATGACGGCGAAGACGAGGTGGTGCTGGCGGCCCATCGTCAGTTGCTGGCCACTCATCCCGATGCCTTGCTGATTCTGGTACCGCGTCATCCGGAGCGCTTCAATTCGGTGTACGGGTTGTGCCTGCAACAAGGGTTTGCCACGGTCCGGCGTTCCAGCGGCGATGCGGTCGGCGCGAATACTTCAGTGCTGCTGGGCGACACCATGGGCGAGTTGCTGTTTCTCTATGCCCTGGCGGACAGTGCATTCGTCGGTGGCAGCCTGGTACCCAACGGCGGGCATAACCTGCTGGAGCCGGCGGCCCTCGCTAAGCCGGTATTGAGCGGGCCGCATCTTTTCAACTTCCTCGAAATCGCCGCGCAGTTGCGCAGTGCCGGGGCGTTGCAGGAAGTGGAGGATGCCGAAGGGCTGGCGGTGGCGGTGCAGCGGCTGTTCGAACTGCCGCGAGATGCGCAGCGCATGGCAGAGGCCGGGTTGAACGTGATGCGCACTAATCAAGGTGCGTTGCAGCGGTTGCTGGACGGGTTGGGGCGGTTGATCGAGCGTTAGACCGAGTTGTATTCATTCGCGAGCAGGCTCGCTCCCACACTCGAAACACTGTGGGAGCGAGCCTGCTCGCGAAGCTTTTGCTTTTACTGCTCCGGTCGCGCTTTCAATTGCTCAGCCGCAGCCTTGGCCAGATCCGGTGGCAGGAAATCCTTGTCCGGGTTGTAGTTCGGATTGAGCCAGCGTGCCAGGGTTTGCAGATCCCCCGGATTCAACGTGCCGGCCTGTTGCTTCAAGCGCAGGTTGTCGAGGATGTAGTCGTAGCGGGTGTTGTTGTAGTCGCGCACCGAGGTGTAGAGCTGGCGCTGCGCATCCAGCACGTCGACGATGTTTCGCGTACCCACCTGATAGCCGATTTCAGTCGCTTCCACCGCGCTCTGGTTGGAAATGATCGATTGCTTGCGCGCCTGTACCTGCTCGACATCGGTGTTCACCGCGCGGTGCAGGTCGCGGGTGTTTTCCACGATGCTGCGGCGCAGGGATTCGCGTTGCTGCTCGGTCTGGTCCAGCTGTGCATACGATTGACGGACCTGGGAGTTGATCAAGCCACCACTGTAGATCGGGATGTTCAGTTGCAGGCCAACGGTCGTTTGCTCGGCGTTGCCACCGAACGGCACGGCCTGGTTGTTCGGGTTGCTGAAGCCCAATGCGTCGTTGTCGCCTTTCTCGTACTTGGCTATCGCATCAACCGTTGGCAAGTGCCCGGACTTGCGCTGCTTGAGGGTTTGCTCGGCGGCGCTGACGGCATAGTTGCTGGCCAACAGATTGAGGTTCTGCCTGCCCGCCGTTTCGACCCAGGCCTTGGCGTCGTTCGGTATTGGCGGCAGGATCGGTAAGTTATGGCTGATGCCCCAGATCGAGTTGTACTGACGGTTGGTCAGGGTGATCAATGCTTCAAAGGCGTCGTCCACCTGGCGCTGCGCAACGATCCGGTTGGCACGTGCGGTGTCGTAGCTGGCTTGTGAGTTCAATACGTCGGTCTTGTCCGAGAGACCGACATCGAAACGCTCGTTGGATTGATCGAGCTGGCGTTTGAACGCCGCTTCTTCAGCCTTGGTCGAGGCCAGGTTGTCCTGGGTGCGCAGCACGTTGAAATAGCTGTCGGCGGTTTGCAGGATCAGGTTTTGCTCGGTCGCCGAGAGTTGCAGGGCGGCCTGTTCGTTGACTTCCTTGGCGGCCTGGAACTGGAACCAGCGATCAGCCCGGAACAGCGGCTGCGCCAAAGTGGCCTGGTAAGAATGAGCGTCGCGGTTGAGCGTGGCGGACGGCTGATCGAGATCCGTACGCACCTCGGAAATATTCGCGCCGGCCGAGAGGTTCGGCAGCAGCCCGGCGCGGGCCTGGGGTACGACTTCCTTCTGCGCGCCATATTGGGCGATGGCAGCCGCCAGATCGGCGTTGTTGTTGACGGCTTCCTGATAAACGCTGACCAGGTCCGTCTTGTTCGATAAGGGCGCATCTGCTGCCCAGGCCATTCCGTTGGACGCACAAGACACGGCAAGGGCCAGTGAGAGTTTGCGCAGCATAGACGATCCCTAGAATTGATATTACGAAGGTAATTTGAGCACCAAGGCTAAGGCCCTGCTTTGACAGCGTCAATGCCGGCTCAGCGTAGCGAGTGTAGTTGTGCATTGGGGCGGCAACAATCCTGATACTGCGTGTAATAACGCCATTCATCATGGTGTTTGCCGCGGGGTTGGCGTTCTTTGCCAGTTGTGTCTAGACTGGTCGGGTTCTTGTCGGGGTGCCTTGCTATGAGGCTGAGATCGAATAATTTCGGATCCCGTTGAACCTGATCAGGTTAGCGCCTGCGTAGGGAACAAGATTTCTCGTCACCCGGCGAGTCCTCTTGTGCTTCGTCCGGGATGTTGTTCGACAATCGAACACCCCTCGAGCATTGAGCACAGCACAGCTGGTTTTCCAGCATCCGTGCGCCCATTCGTTTACAGGTTCGCTCCGACAAAAAATCCACTGCCTGGATGTGTGTCTGGAGAGCCCGTGATGACTACAAAATCAAAAATCGCAACCAATCTGAGTGACTCGGCCAAGGTCGATCAGCAATCGGTTCAGCCGTTTACCCGCTCGCAAAAAATTTATGTCCAGGGCACTCGCCCGGACATCCTCGTGCCGATGCGCGAAATCAGCCTGGACGTGACCCCGACCGACTTCGGCGGCGAAATCAACGCGCCGGTAGTGGTGTACGACACCTCGGGCCCCTACACCGACCCCAATGTCATCATCGACGTGCGCAAAGGCTTGGCCGACGTGCGTTCGCCGTGGATCGAATCCCGTGGCGACACCGAACGTCTGTCCGGCTTGAGCTCCAACTTCGGCCAGGAGCGCCTTGCCGATCCGGAGCTGACCAAACTGCGTTTCGCCCACGTCAACAACCCGCGCCGCGCCAAGCCGGGTGCCAACGTCAGCCAGATGCACTACGCGCGCAAAGGCATCATCACCGCCGAGATGGAATACGTCGCCATCCGCGAAAACATGAAGCTGGAAGTGGCCCGCGCCGCCGGCCTGCTGGACCAGCAACACGCCGGCCATAGCTTCGGCGCCAGCGTACCGAAAATCATCACCCCTGAATTCGTCCGTGACGAAATCGCCCGCGGCCGCGCGATCATTCCGGCCAACATCAACCACACCGAACTGGAACCGATGATCATCGGCCGTAACTTCCTGGTGAAGATCAACGGCAACATCGGCAACAGTGCCCTGGGTTCGTCCATCGAAGAAGAAGTGGCGAAACTGACCTGGGGCATTCGCTGGGGTTCGGACACGGTCATGGACCTGTCCACCGGCAAGCACATCCACGAAACCCGCGAGTGGATCATCCGTAACTCGCCGGTGCCGATCGGTACCGTGCCGATCTACCAGGCCCTGGAAAAAGTCGGCGGCGCCGCTGAAGACCTGACCTGGGAGCTGTTCCACGACACGCTGATCGAGCAGGCCGAGCAGGGCGTCGACTACTTCACCATCCACGCTGGCGTGCTGTTGCGCTACGTGCCGATGACCGCCAAGCGCGTGACCGGCATCGTCTCCCGCGGCGGTTCGATCATGGCCAAGTGGTGCCTGGCGCACCACAAAGAGAACTTCCTCTATACCCATTTCGAAGACATCTGCGAAATCATGAAGGCCTACGACGTCAGCTTCTCGCTGGGCGACGGCCTGCGTCCGGGCTCGATTGCCGACGCCAACGACGAAGCGCAGTTCGGCGAGCTGGAAACCCTCGGCGAGCTGACCAAGATTGCCTGGAAACACGACGTGCAGTGCATGATCGAAGGTCCGGGCCACGTGCCGATGCAGTTGATCAAAGAGAACATGGACAAGCAGCTTGAGTGCTGCGACGAGGCACCGTTCTACACCCTCGGCCCGCTGACCACCGACATCGCGCCGGGCTACGACCACATCACCTCCGGCATCGGTGCGGCGATGATCGGCTGGTTCGGTTGCGCCATGCTCTGCTACGTGACGCCGAAAGAGCACCTGGGCCTGCCGAACAAGGATGACGTGAAGACCGGGATCATCACGTACAAGATCGCCGCGCATGCCGCTGATCTGGCGAAGGGGCACCCGGGCGCACAGATCCGCGACAATGCCTTGAGCAAGGCGCGTTTCGAATTCCGTTGGGAAGACCAGTTCAACCTGGGCCTCGATCCGGACACTGCCCGCTCGTATCACGATGAAACCCTGCCGAAGGACTCGGCCAAGGTCGCGCATTTCTGCTCGATGTGCGGGCCGAAATTCTGCTCGATGAAGATCACTCAGGAAGTCCGCGAGTACGCGGCTAACCAACGGATCGAAGCGGTCGACGTGGATGTCGCCCAGGGCATGGCCGAACAGGCTGAACGCTTCAAGCAGGAAGGCAGTCAGCTGTATCAGAAAGTTTGATCTGACCTGAAAGGGTGGGGCCTGCACAGGCCCCATCGCCAGCAGGCTGGCTCCCACATTGGATCTGTGGCGTTCACATGTCCCCTGTGGGAGCCAGCCTGCTGGCGATAGCGATCTACACAACAACAAATGCCCCTCTGAGATAACACCCTTGAGCATTCAACCCAGCACTTATTCCCCTGACATCGCGGTGCCGACCGACAAACGTGTCTTCGGTGGCCGCGACCTGTTTTCGTTGTGGTTCTCCCTCGGCATCGGCCTGATGGTGTTGCAAACCGGTGCATTGCTCGCGCCAGGCCTGGGTCTGTCCGGTTCGTTGCTGGCGATTTTTCTCGGCACCCTGGTCGGCGTTCTACTGCTGGCGGCGGTCGGAGTGATTGGCAGCGACACCGGCCTGTCGTCGATGGCCGCGCTCAAGCTCAGCCTCGGTACCAAAGGCGCGAGCCTGCCGGCGGTGCTGAACCTGCTGCAACTGATCGGCTGGGGCTCGTTCGAAATCATCGTCATGCGCGATGCCGCCAGCCTGTTGGGCGCCAAAGCGTTCAGCGAAGGCAGTCTGCTGTCCAATCCATTGCTCTGGACGCTGTTCTTCGGCGCCCTGGCGACCCTGTTGGCGGTCAGTGGTCCGCTGACGTTCGTCCGGCAGATCCTGCGCAAATGGGGTATCTGGCTGCTGCTGGCCGCCTGCGCCTGGCTGACCTGGAACCTGTTCGCCAAGGCTGACCTGGCCGCATTGTGGGCCCAGGCCGGTGACGGTTCGATGCCGTTCGCTGTGGGTTTCGACATCGCCATTGCCATGCCGCTGTCGTGGTTGCCGCTGATCGCCGACTACTCGCGCTTCGGCAAGCGGGCGAAAAACGTCTTCGGTGGCACCGCCATCGGTTTCTTTATCGGTAATTTCTGGCTGATGAGCCTGGGCGTGGCCTACACCCTGGCGTTCGCGCCGAGCGGTGAAGTCAATGCCTTGCTGCTGGCGCTGGCCGGTGCCGGCTTGGGGATTCCGCTACTGCTGATTCTGCTGGATGAATCGGAAAATGCCTTTGCCGATATTCACTCGGCGGCGGTGTCCAGCGGGATTCTGTTGCGCGCCAAAGTCGAGCACCTGGCCCTGGCCATCGGCGTCATCTGCACGCTGATTGCCCTGCTGGCGCCGTTGGCCCAGTACCAGAACTTCCTGCTGCTGATCGGTTCGGTGTTTGCGCCGTTGTTCGGCGTGGTGCTGGTGGACCACTTCATCCTGCGCAAGCGTAGCGGCCAGGTGGCCTCGGTCGCATTGCGCTGGCCGGCGCTGCTCGCCTGGCTGGGCGGGGTCAGCACCTATCATTTGCTGGCCAACCTGTATCCGGATGTCGGCGCCACCCTGCCGGCACTGGTAGTGGCAGGGCTGCTGCAGCTTGTGCTGGGCCGGGCCTTCAGTTACGGCCGGGAAACAGCTCGGGTTTGATGATGCCGTTCAGGCGAGGGTAGGGGATCTTCAGTTCGACATGGCCCAGCGCGTAAGGCGCGATGGTGCTGGTTTCGTACTTGAGGATCACCCCACCGTAGGTCAGCGCCACGTTCCGGGTTTTCTGGAACGGCCAGCTCTTCACGAACTCCGGTTCCTGATCGAGCTTGGTGCTGATCAGCCAGCTGTTGTGCGCCACCTGCGCCGCTTTCCAGAACGCGTCCTCCTGCCCTGGCACCAGCATGTCCGACAACGTCAGCACTTTATGCTGCTGGCGCGAGTAGTTGATAAAGCCTCGCCCCGGCGTGCCATGGTCACCGCCGGTGTCCAGGTAGCTGGACAATTCGACGATCACCAAGCCGTCATGCTGCTCACGTACCTTCGCCTGCAGATAACTGCTGTTGTGTGGGCTGGCAGTGTGCAAAAACTCTTCGCGATAGGCCGCCAGGGTCGGTGCCACCGGGGAATCGGGCGAGGTGCGGGTCATTTGCAGCAGGCGTTTTTCAATGATGCCGTCCAATTGCGGCTCGGCCGGGAAGTGCAGGGTGTCGATGTTGACCAGCGGGCAATCCGGGTTGCTGCAACCGGGCTTGAGTTGCTCGGAGGCATCGCGGGTGGTTTCCAGCGGCGTCCGGTAGTTGGGCTGGAACAGACTCGCGCAAGCGCCCAGGGTCAGGGCGATAGCGGCCACGGAGGCGATTTTGAAAAACGACATGTGCGTCCTTTCTGAAACAGGGGAAGGCAAAAAGTTACCGGCTTCGACTCTCAACAAAGCAGTCAGTTCGCCACTAAGCTAATTAGAGTGGGTTTCGCCCTCACCGTCCATCCCGCTGACTGGAAAGGGCTGCATCAAACATCACGGGCGCGTTAGGATGGCGCGAAGTCGAGGCCCAGGAAAAAAAGCAGCCTCGAACAGGGTTTGCAGTAAAAGAGGATAGTCATGACGGATTTTACCAACGCCATTCCGACCGCCGTTGATATCGTGCGGCGCGAAAAGTGCTACGAGGGCTTCTACAAACTCGAGCGTGTGCACTTGCGTCACGAATTGTTCGCCGGGGGCATGAGCCGCGAGATCAATCGCGAAGTGTTCGTTCGTCATGACGCGGTCTGCATGCTGCCTTACGACCCGCAGCGCGATGAAGTGGTACTGATCGAGCAGTTTCGCGTCGGTGCCATGGGCAAGACCGACAATCCGTGGCTGATCGAACTGGTCGCTGGTCTGATCGACAAGGATGAAGTGCCGGAAGCAGTTGCTCACCGCGAAGCGCAGGAGGAAGCTGGGCTGGAAATCGGAGCGCTCTGGCCGATGCTCAATTACTTTCCATCGCCGGGCGGCAGCAACGAATTCGTGCATCTGTATCTGGGGCGTTGCGACAGTACCGGGGTTGGCGGCCTGCATGGGCTGGAGGAAGAGGCAGAAGACATCCGCGTCACGGTCTGGGCTTTCGAAGATGCCCTGCAAGCCGTACGCGACGGACGTATTGCCAACGCGGCGAGCATCATTGCCTTGCAATGGCTGGCTTTGAACCGCGTTGAAGTGAGGGGGTTATGGTCGTAAACAAGCTGCGCGATCGCTATCGGGTGGACCTGGTGGGGCTGCAAGCATCCTGCGAAGCGAACTACGCGCGCCTGATGCGACTGCTGCCGGACATGCGCAGCGAGCCTGCCGCGCGGCGCATCGCCGTGACCCATGGCGACCAGATGCTGGGTGTGCTGGCCCTGGAAGTGCTGCTGACTTGTCCTTACACCACGACCCTGCAAGTGCGTCAGGAACACAGCCTGCCCTGGCTGCCGGTGCCGCAACTGGAAGTGCAGGTCTATCACGATGCGCGCATGGCCGAAGTGGTCAGCGCCGAACATGCGCGACGCTTTCGTGGCATCTATCCTTACCCGAACGCTGCGATGCACCAGCCGGACGAAAAAGCCCAGTTGAACATGTTTCTGGGCGAATGGTTGAGCCATTGCCTGGCGCTGGGGCATGAATACGAAGTAGTACGTTAGTTGTGAAGCGCAGTTGTGAACCATGTCAGGTTCACAGGTTTCCCCTTTCGATCGTCCCCCAGCATAATTGCGGCACTTACCCATCCCCGTGATCACGCCCTGGGAGAACGCCTTGCCGAGCGTATCCACATTGACCACCGCCGATCCGGCGTTGCTGGTGCAACTCTCCGACAGCCATCTGTTTGCCGAGGCGGACGCCGCGTTGCTGGGCATGAACACCCGCGACAGCCTGCAAAAGGTCATCGAACTGGTGCGCGCGCAACAGCCGCGGATTGACTTGATCCTGGCCACGGGTGATCTGTCCCAGGACGGGACGCTGGAATCCTACCGGCAATTTCGCGACATGACGCGTCAGCTCGATGCGCCGGCGCGCTGGATTCCCGGCAATCACGATGAGCCGCAGTTCATGGCCGAGGCGGCGGTGCAGAGCGCCTTGCTCGAACCGGTGGTGGATATCGGCAACTGGCGGGTCACATTGCTCGATTCCGCCGTGCCGGGCTCGGTGCCGGGGTATTTGCAGGACGATCAGTTGCAGTTGCTCGCCCGCTCGTTGAGCGAAGCGCCGGATCGCCATCATCTGGTGTGCTTCCACCATCACCCGGTGTCCATCGGTTGCGTATGGATGGAGCCTATCGGCCTGCGTAATCCCGAGGCGTTTTTTGAAGTGCTGGATCGTTTTCCGCAGGTGCGTGCCGTGCTGTGGGGACATGTGCACCAGGAAATCGATCAATTACGTAACGGCGTGCGTCTGATTGCCTCGCCGTCGACCTGCATCCAGTTCGAGCCGGGCAGCGAGGATTTCAAGGTCGGGGAACAGGCGCCAGGCTATCGCTGGTTGCGGCTGCTGCCCGACGGGCGGCTGGAAACCGGTGTGGAGCGGGTCACCGGGTTTGAGTTCACTGTGGATTACGGCTCCAACGGCTACTGATGTCCCCATTCCCCCGTAGGAGCTGGCTTGCCAGCTCCTACGGGGTGGCGTTCATTTCCAAGGATGCTGGCCCAACACCCCCCGGGTCCCTGTAAACTCCGCCTCTTTAGCCGACGCACAGGGAGCTCAAATGTCCGGTTCGATCCTTTATGTCCACGGCTTCAACAGCTCGCCGTTGTCGAAGAAGGCCTGTCAGTTGGTCGAGGTGATGGAACGCTTGGGCCTGAGCGAACAGGTGCGCGTTCCAGCGTTGCACCATCACCCACGCCAGGCTATCGCACAACTGGAACAGGCTATTTCCGAGCTCGGTCGGCCACTGCTGGTCGGCAGCTCGCTCGGCGGCTACTATGCCACTCATCTGGCCGAGCGCCTTGGCCTGAAAGCCCTGTTGATCAACCCTGCCGTCGGTCCGCACCGGATGTTCGACGGATTTCTGGGAACGCAGAAAAACCTGTATACCGATGAGACCTGGGAAATGACCCACGACCACGTGACGGCCCTGGCCGAACTGGAAGTAGCGGCGCCCCGGGATCCACAGCGCTATCAGGTATGGCTGCAGACCGGGGACGAAACGCTGGACTATCGCCTCGCCCAGCAGTATTACCGGGCTTGTGCCTTGCGCATCCAGGCCGGCGGCGACCATGGTTACCAGGGGTTTGCCGCACAGCTTCCGGCCATGTTGAGCTTTGCCGGCATTGGCGCAGATTTGTATCAAGCGATTGATTTCACGGCATTGTGAAATCTCGCTCTTATTTTCAATGAATGACTGACGACGAGACCCCATGGCCACTCCCAGCGCTAGCTCTTATAACGCAGACGCCATCGAAGTCCTCTCGGGCCTCGACCCGGTGCGCAAACGCCCCGGCATGTACACCGACACCAGTCGGCCGAACCACCTTGCCCAGGAAGTCATCGACAACAGTGTCGACGAAGCCTTGGCCGGGCATGCCTCATCGGTACAGGTGATCCTGCATGCCGACCATTCCCTGGAAGTCAGCGATGACGGCCGTGGCATGCCGGTGGATATTCACCCTGAGGAAGGTGTTTCGGGCGTCGAGCTGATCCTCACCAAACTTCATGCCGGTGGCAAGTTTTCCAACAAGAACTACCAGTTCTCCGGCGGCTTGCACGGGGTGGGTATTTCCGTGGTCAACGCCTTGTCCACCGAAGTGCGGGTGCGTGTAAAACGTGACGGCAACGAATACCAGATGACCTTCAAGGATGGCTACAAGGCCACCGAGCTGGAAATCATCGGCACTGTCGGCAAGCGCAACACCGGCACCAGCGTGTTCTTCGCGCCGGATCCGAAATACTTCGACTCTCCGAAATTCTCCATCAGCCGCCTCAAGCACGTGCTCAAGGCCAAGGCTGTGTTGTGCCCGGGGCTGCTGGTCAGTTTTGAAGACAAGGCCACCGGCGAGAAAGTCGAATGGCATTACGAAGACGGCCTGCGTTCCTACCTGGTGGATGCGGTCAGCGAATTCGAGCGCCTGCCGGACGAGCCGTTTTGCGGCAGCCTGGCCGGTAATAAAGAAGCGGTGGATTGGGCGCTGCTGTGGCTGCCCGAAGGTGGCGACGCGGTCCAGGAAAGCTACGTCAACCTGATCCCGACAGCCCAGGGCGGTACTCACGTCAACGGTTTGCGTCAAGGCCTGCTCGACGCCATGCGCGAGTTCTGCGAATTCCGCAGCCTGTTGCCACGTGGTGTGAAGCTGGCGCCGGAAGACGTCTGGGAACGCATCGCCTTCGTACTGTCGATGAAGATGCAGGAACCGCAATTCTCCGGTCAGACCAAGGAGCGCCTGTCGTCCCGTGAGGCGGCGGCGTTCGTCTCCGGTGTAGTCAAGGATGCGTTCAGCCTGTGGCTCAACGCCAACCCGGAAACCGGCATGCTGTTGGCGGAACTGGCGATCAACAACGCCGGTCGTCGCCTCAAGGCCAGCAAGAAGGTCGAGCGCAAACGCATTACCCAAGGCCCGGCGCTGCCGGGCAAACTGGCCGACTGCGCCGGCCAGGACCCGATGCGTTCCGAACTGTTCCTGGTGGAAGGTGATTCCGCTGGCGGCTCGGCCAAGCAAGCGCGGGACAAAGAGTTCCAGGCGATCCTGCCGTTGCGCGGCAAGATCCTCAACACTTGGGAAGTCGACGGCAGCGAAGTGCTGGCCAGCCAGGAAGTGCACAACATCGCGGTGGCCATCGGTGTCGATCCGGGCGCGGCCGACATGAGCCAACTGCGCTATGGCAAGATCTGCATCCTCGCCGACGCCGACTCCGACGGTCTGCACATCGCAACCTTGCTGTGCGCCTTGTTCGTCCAGCATTTCCGCCCGTTGGTGGATGCCGGTCACGTCTACGTCGCGATGCCGCCGTTGTACCGCATCGATCTGGGCAAAGAGATCTACTACGCCCTCGATGAAGCCGAACGCGATGGCATCCTCGATCGTCTGGTGGCCGAGAAGAAGCGCGGCAAGCCGCAGGTCACCCGATTCAAGGGCCTGGGTGAAATGAACCCGCCGCAGCTGCGTGAGACCACCATGGACCCGAACACCCGGCGTCTGGTGCAGTTGACCCTGGAAGATTTCGAGGCGACCTCGGAAATGATGGACATGCTGCTGGCGAAGAAACGCGCCGGCGACCGCAAGACCTGGCTGGAGTCCAAGGGCAACCTGGCCGAGGTGCTGGGCTGATGCGTCTGGGCTTTACCCTGGCCTGTGGGTTGCTGACGTCGATCACGGTATCCGCCGAGCCGGCGCCACAGCTGCGCCTGTTGTCCGAACATGTCGTCGACGGCATGCGCGGCGGCAACCTGTCCGGGCTGGCGCAGTGCGGCAATGATCTGTGGGCGGTTTCCGACCGCGACGATAATCAGATCTACCGCCTGGATACCCGCGAATCTGCCTGGCAGGCACAAACGGTGCACATCGACGTACCGCCGGTGCCTGACAGCGGTTTGCCCTGGGGGCTGAAGTCTCGCGTCTGGGGGGCTTCGTTCGTGCGTGGCGGCGATCTGGACTTTGAAGGCATCACCTGCGACAGCGCCGGCAATCGCTACATCGTCAGCGAAGGCCATGCCGCTGTCTTGCAAGTGCCGCCAGCGGGACCTGCCGCCTGGCTGAAAATTTCGCCGATGCTGGGTCGCGAGGCACGGGCCAGAGGCCTGCTATTGCAGTTCAATGCGTTGCTCGAAGGGCTGGCGGTCAATCCGGCGGGTGATCAGATGTGGTTCGCCGCCGAGCGTCAAGGCCGCGGATTGCTGATGATCAAACGCAAGCAGACGTTGTGGGATTGCGACGGTGGCTGCGTGCTGCTGAGCGAGGCGGGCGTGGAAATGCAGCCCGAGCAATTTCCTGACGCCAAAGCTGTACTGCGGGATTTTTCTGACCTGTCGCTATTCAACGGCAAGCTGTTCACCCTTGAACGCAACGCCTACCAGATCTGCCGCCGGGATCCGCAGACGGCCAAGGTCGAGCGCTGCTGGTCGTACGCCGCCGAGTTGTTACAACCAAACCGTCGTTATCCACAGGACTACGGGTTGGAAGAGGCGTTGATCGTGGATGCCGATGGCGCCTGGATCGGTGTCGACAATAACTTCGGCGCGCGCGCCGATGGCGAAGTCCGTCCGGTGGTCTGGCGCTTCGCTGCACCGGAAGGTGGCTGGAGTGCCAAGCCATGAGACAACAAAGCCCGGGGCAGCGCATAGGCCGGGTATTCATGGTGCTGGCCTGGTGTGCGGCGCTGTTTCTGGCCACGCGTTTTTTCGGCCAGTGGGAAGCGCGTCAGCAAAATCCGAATGTGGTGGTCAGCTCGGAGCAGGGTGAAGGTTTCATCGAGGTGAAACTGGTGAGCAATGTGCAGGGGCATTTCGTCGCCAGCGGCCAGATCAACGGCCAGCCGGTGGACTTCATGCTCGACACCGGGGCGACCGATGTGTCGGTTCCGGCGGACCTGGCCAGGCGCTTGAAGCTCGAAGAAGGATTTGGCGTGACCCTGAGCACGGCCAATGGCCTGAGCCAGGGCTATCGCACCCGTATCGAACGCCTGCAACTGGGCGACATCGTGCTGCGTGACGTACGCGCACTGGTGGCCCCGGGGCTGCATGGCGATCAGGTGTTGCTCGGCATGAGCGCACTGAACAGACTTGAATTTACCCAGCGCGGTGGCACCATGCTGCTGCGCCAGACAACGAACCGATGAGGCCCGCATGAGCGACTCCCTTGATCTCAGCCTGGACGGTGTAGAACGCCGCTCGCTGGCTGACTTCACCGAAAATGCCTACCTCAACTACTCCATGTACGTGATCATGGACCGTGCCTTGCCGCATATCGGCGACGGCCTGAAACCGGTACAGCGCCGCATTATTTATGCGATGAGCGAGTTGGGGCTGGACGCCGATTCCAAGCACAAGAAGTCGGCGCGTACCGTCGGTGATGTGCTCGGTAAGTTCCACCCTCACGGCGATTCGGCCTGCTACGAAGCCATGGTGCTGATGGCCCAGCCGTTCAGCTATCGCTACACGCTGGTCGACGGCCAGGGCAACTGGGGTGCGCCGGATGATCCCAAGTCCTTCGCCGCCATGCGTTACACCGAAGCGCGGCTTTCGCGTTATTCCGAAGTGCTGCTCAGTGAGTTGGGCCAGGGCACGGCGGACTGGGGGCCGAACTTCGACGGCACGCTGGACGAGCCACTGGTCTTGCCGGCCCGTCTGCCGAACATTCTGCTCAACGGTACCACTGGCATTGCCGTGGGCATGGCCACCGACGTTCCGCCGCATAACCTGCGCGAAGTCGCCACCGCCTGCGTGCGCTTGCTCGACGAGCCCAAGGCCACGGTCGAACAGCTCTGTGAACACATCCAGGGCCCGGACTACCCGACCGAAGCGGAAATCATCACCCCGCGCGCCGACCTGCTGAAAATCTACGAAACCGGTCGCGGTTCGGTGCGCATGCGCGCCGTGTATCACATCGAAGACGGCGACATCATCGTCACCGCGCTGCCGCATCAAGTCTCGGGTGCCAAGGTGCTGGAGCAGATCGCCGCGATGATGCAGGCCAAGCCGTCCAAGGCGCCGCAAATTGCCGACCTGCGTGACGAATCCGACCACGAAAATCCGTGCCGGATCGTGATCATTCCGGGGGCTCGGAAAAACTTCGACCACGATGCCTTGATGCAGCACTTGTTCGCCAGCACCGAGCTGGAGTCGAGCTACCGGGTCAACATCAACATTATCGGCCTGGACGGCAAGCCGCAGCTGAAGAACCTGCGTGCGCTGCTGGTCGAATGGCTGGAGTTCCGGGTGCAGACCGTGCGTCGTCGCCTGCAATTCCGCCTCGACAAGGTCGAGCGTCGCCTGCACCTGTTGGATGGTTTGTTGATTGCCTACCTCAACCTGGATGAAGTGATCCACATCATCCGTACCGAGGAGCACCCGAAAGCCGCGCTGATCGAGCGCTTCGCCCTGAGCGAAATCCAGGCCGACTACATCCTCGACACCCGTTTGCGTCAGTTGGCGCGACTGGAAGAGATGAAGCTGCGTGCCGAGCAGGATGAACTGCTCAAGGAACAAGCCAAGCTGCAAGCCCTGTTGAGCAGCGAAGCCAAGTTGAAAAAACTGGTGCGCAGCGAACTGATCAAGGACGCTGAAACCTACGGCGATGACCGTCGGTCGCCTATTGTCGAGCGCGCCGAAGCCAAGGCCCTGACCGAACACGATCTGCTGCCGAACGAGAAAGTGACGGTGGTGCTGTCGGAAAAAGGCTGGATTCGCTCCGCCAAAGGCCACGAGATCGACGCCACCGGGCTTTCCTACAAGGCCGGGGACGGTTTCAAGGCCCTGGCAGCCGGACGCTCCAACCAGTTCGCAGTGTTTATCGACTCCACCGGTCGCAGTTATTCAGTGGCCGCCCATACCTTGCCGTCGGCCCGTGGCCAGGGCGAACCGCTGACCGGTCGCCTGACGCCGCCGCCAGGGGCGAGTTTCGAATGCGTGCTGATGCCGGAAGACGATGCGCTGTACGTGATCGCTTCCGACGCCGGCTACGGATTCGTGGTCAAGGGTGAAGACCTGCAGGCCAAGAACAAGGCGGGCAAGGCCTTGTTGAGTCTGCCGAACAATGCCAAGGTCATGCTGCCGCGCCCGGTGGCTGATCGTGAGCAGAACTGGCTGGCGTCGGTGACGACCGAAGGTCGCCTGCTGATCTTCAAGATCAGCGACCTGCCACAATTAGGTAAGGGCAAAGGCAACAAGATCATCGGGATTCCAGGTGAGCGAGTGGCCAGTCGTGAAGAGTATGTGACGGACATCGCCGTATTGCCGGACGGTGCAACACTGGTGTTGCAGGCCGGGAAACGTACCTTGTCACTGAAAGCGGACGACCTTGAACACTACAAGGGTGAACGTGGTCGTCGGGGCAATAAATTGCCGCGTGGCTTCCAGAGGGTCGATGCGCTGCTCGTCGAAAATTCGGTCAATTGACCGAAGAACGCGAGTTAGAGTCGCCGATCTACGATTTAACCCGTAGTTCGGCGCTTTGCGCTGGAGTCGGAACGCATATTCACGGATGATATGGCCTTTCAAGCGCCGGCATTGCCGCGTGTTCTTCATATTTGTTGAGTATTTTCACTGTGATCAGCCTTTTAACGATCACCTGGATGGGACGATGACTGCTCTGCGCCTTCCTTTTATTCTTATGCTCGCCGGCGTTCTTGGCCTGGCGGGTTGCAGCGTTCACCAACCGGTGTCGTTGTATCAACTGGACGCTGGTAGTCCGGTTCAGCCCGCACAGAACGCGGGCATGGCGGTATTGTTGGGGCCGGTCACCGTGGCCGACTACCTGCAACGCGAAACCCTGTTGCAGCGCCAGCCCGATGGCAGCCTGCAAGCCTCGACCGACGGTCGTTGGGCAGGCAGCCTTTCGTCGGATATCGATCAGCTGCTGCTGCGTCAGGTCGCAGGTCACCTGGACAGTCAGCGCGTAGTGTTGGCCCCGGCGACAGTGGGTTTCACTCCGGATGTTCAGGTGCTGCTGACTATCACGCGCCTGGATTCGGGTGCAAAACAACCGGCGATCCTCGACGCGCAATGGCGCTTGATCGACCGTCGCGGACAGGTCCGTGACAACCGCATCATCCATTTGCAGGAACAGCATGCCGGTAGTACGGCGGCTCAGGTCCAGGCGCAGGGCGTGTTGCTGCAACGCCTGGCCGAGCAGCTGTCGGTGGCGCTCAAGCCGCTGGCCAATCAGCCACCGATCGCCGAAGTCCCGCGCAAGCCGGCAGCCAAGGCGGCAGCACCTGCGGTAGAACAGGAAAAGCAGCCGAAGATCCCGATGGCCGCGCCGGTCCGGACGGATATGGAAGTGTTCCGCTTCTGACCCTGGATGGATTTGAAACAAAGCCCGTATTGATGCGGGCTTTGTTGTTTCTGCAGGTTGGAGATCTTTATCGTCAGTTCCGGCCTCTTCGCTGGCAAGCCGGCTCCTACAGGTTTTGCGTCGTTCACAAAGTTGTGGGCTTACACTGATCCATTGTAGGAGCTGGCTTGTCGGGTCGCCGCATCGCAGCGAAAGCGTCAGAGCAGGCCACAAAAAAGCCCGCAGACGATCGCTCATCTGCGGGCTTCCAGGTTCAAAGGCTAAAAAATCACAGCCTTCGGCAGCTCCTACGCCCGACGCTCATGCATCCGCGCCAATTGCCTTTCCAGCATTGATGGATACGGCTCCATCAAACGTTCCACGCAGCACGCGCCCTCTGGGCTGGCAATCGGGCGGATCCGTGCACGCTGGCGGATCAACGCGTCGTCACTGATCTTGCGCTCCACCAGCAGCAGGTTGCGGCTGTGTTGCGACAGGGCCAGGGCGTCCTGGGCGGAGTCGGTCAGCAGCAGGTCGATCTGGCTCAGGCCGAACAGTTCGTCACCGAGGGTCAGGCCCAGCTGCAATTGCAGGGTGATGCCGCTGTCCGCGACTTCGATCTGCAACTGGTGGCCCAGGGCTCGCAGCAGCTCGCCACAGCAAATGGCGTTGGTCAGGTAATCGTCGCCGCTGTCTTCGGTGTGGAACAGCATCAGCGTGCTGCCATCGTTCAAGGTCTCCACTTCGCCCTGATACAGGGAAGCGGCCTGGTCGAGGCAGTCGCGATAGCGTTCGAGCAGTTCTTCAAGGCGCGCCCGCGGCAGGCGTCGCAGTTGTTCCTGGGAGCCCAGTTGCACGGCCAGTACGGCGCTGTGCTGCGGCACGTTGGATACCACGGGTTTGGCCACCGGTTTGGTCGCGCTGTCTGCCGAAACATCGAGCAAGTCGGCAAAGGCATCGTCGTCATCATCGTCTTCGACTGTGCTGACAATGCGCCGTGGCGCGGCTTTCATTGCGGCCATCGGACGAGTTTCATCGAAACTTGGATCGCGCAGGTTGCGCACTTCGAAACCCGGTTCGGCATCGTCGTAATCGCTGTCGTCGAGCTCAGGCTCAGGCTCAGGTTCCGGCTCGACGGGTTCCGGTGCGTAACTCGCGTGAAGCTGGCGCGCCAGGTCGCCGATCTCGTCATTACGCTCGGTGGCCGGGGTGTGTTCGTCGATGTTGCGCAACCACACCCGCAGTTGCAGCAGCGGCGTCGAGAGATAGCGGCCCATACGCAAGCTCAAGGCCAGGGACAAAGCCAGCAGGATCGCGCTCAGAATGCCCATGCTTTGCAGGCTGATGGTCATCGGCTGCTGGAACTGATCCATGTCCAGGCTGATGCGCAGCTGGCCAGCCGTCACGTCCTGGAAAGTGATCTTGCTCTGGTAGATGCCCTCGGCTTCGCCCAGCAGGCCGTGTTTGGGGCGCTGACCGGCTTCGGCAAGGATGCGGTTATCCATGCTGTAGATGGCTGCGTGCGCCACCAGCTTGTTCTTGGTCAGGTTGTTGAGCAGCACGTTGAGGCTGAGGATGTCGTTGGACACCAACAGCTCGGTGGCCGAGGTGGCCGTCTGCGTAGTCAGGCTTTCGCCCAGCGCATCCGCCTGCTCGTGCATGGCCTGCTTGAACTGCAAGCCCATCACACCGGCATAGATGACCAGGGCCAGGGCGACCAGGATCACGTTATGGCTGGCGATGCGCAATGCAATCGGTACACGGCGGTGGCGCAGTGCCCGGAAGATCAGCAGGAAGAAGTTATCGGTTTTTACTGGCGTGGGCCGGTTCACTTGAGCTCGGCTCTTTTGTCCGTGAAGTTGACGCGCAGTATAGCGACAGGCCCTAGGCCGTCAAAGCGCTCGCGGTGCCCGATGGTCACTGAAAGTGGGTAGAATGCGTTTTTTTTCCACCTGCGGGGGTGCGCCTTGCGCGAAATCGTCCTGATAAACATCACGGGAGTCGACCGTCCGGGTCTGACTGCGGCCATTACCGGCGTTCTGGCCCAGGGTGGTGTGAACATTCTCGACATCGGTCAGGCGGTGATCCACGACACCTTGTCGTTCGGCATCCTGGTTGAAATTCCTGACACCGAACAAGGCAAATCCGTGCTCAAGGACATCCTGTTCAAGGGGTACGAGCTCGATCAACAGGTGCGTTTCACGCCGGTGTCCGAAGAGGATTACCAGCAGTGGGTCGGCAACCAGGGTAAAAAACGCCACATCGTGACCCTGTTGACCCGCAAGGTGACAGCCGGGCAGTTGCAGGCCGTGAGTTCGATCACCGCCAAATATGGCCTGAACATCGACCACATCGATCGTCTTTCCGGGCGTATGCCGCTGGATACGCCGGCCGACAAGGGCAAGGGTTGCATCGAGTTTTCCGTGCGTGGCGAGGCGGCTGATCCGCAGGCGCTGCGTGCCGAATTCCTCAGCGTTGCCCAGGAACTGAACGTCGACATCGCCTTCCAGGAAGATTCGCTGTTCCGGCGCAACCGTCGCCTGGCGGTGTTCGACATGGACTCGACGCTGATCGAAGCCGAAGTGATCGATGAACTGGCCAAGGCTGCAGGCGTCGGCGACAAAGTGTCGGAAATCACCGAGCGGGCAATGGCCGGTGAACTGGATTTCCGTGCCAGCTTCAAGGAGCGCCTGGCCTTGCTCAAAGGGCTGGACGTCAATGTGCTGGACTCCATCGGCGCCTCGCTACGCCTGACCGAAGGCGCTGAAACCTTGTTCGCCGAACTCAAGCGCCTGGGCTACAAGACCGCGATTCTGTCGGGCGGCTTCACCTACTTCGCCAAGCAATTGCAGGCCAAGCTGGGTATCGACTACGTGTTCGCCAACGAACTGGAAGTGGTCGACGGCAAAGTCACCGGCGTGGCGGTCGAGCCGATTGTCGATGCGCAGCGCAAGGCCGATTTGCTGAAGGAGCTGGCACACAAGGAAGGCTTGCGCCTTGAGCAGACCATTGCGGTCGGCGACGGTGCCAACGACCTGCCGATGCTGGCGATTGCCGGGTTGGGCGTGGCATTCCGCGCCAAGCCGCTGGTCAAGCAGTCGGCCAAGCAGGCGATTTCGACCCTGGGTCTGGATGGTGTGTTGTACCTGCTGGGCTTCCGTGATCGCGACGGGCAGCTCTAAAACAACTGTAGGAGCGAGCCTGCTCGCGATGGACGTTAACGATGACGCGGGCTTTCTGAATGCACGCGTCGCCTATTCACTCATCGCGAGCAGGCTCGCTCCTACAGGTTTGCGTACAAATCAGGCCTTCGGTGAGCCCATGCCCTGACCCATCTGCACCGCTGTACCAGCGGTCATTTCTTCAGCCCACTTCACTTGATCCGGCCCGAACAGCACGACAGCGGTCGAGCCCAGCTTGAAGCGACCCAGTTCTGCGCCTTTTTCCAGGTGGATCGGTGCGCGTGCGGCTTCGTCGTAGCGGAAGGTTTTCAGCTCGCGCTTCGGCGGCGTCACCAGACCGGCCCAGACGGTTTCAATCGAAGCCACGATCATCGCACCCACCAGCACCACGGCCATCGGCCCGCGCTCGGTGTCGAAAATGCACGCCACGCGCTCGTTGCGGGCAAACAATTCCGGAACGTTTTCAGCGGTGGTCTGGTTGACCGAGAACAGGCGACCCGGGATGTAGACCATCTCGCGCAGGGTGCCGGCCAGTGGCATGTGCACGCGGTGATAGTCCTTCGGCGACAGGTAGATGGTCGCGAAGTCACCGCCCATGAACGGCGCGGCGTTTGCCGCATCGCCACCCAACAGTTCCAGCACGCTGAAGCTGTGGCCCTTGGCCTGGAACACGCGGCCGTGCTCGATCGGGCCGAGCTGGCTGATCGCGCCGTCGGCCGGGCTGAGGATTGCGCCCGGGGTTTCGTCCAGCGGACGGGCACCGTCTTTCAGTGCGCGGGTGAAGAACGCGTTGAAGTGTTCGTAGGCGGTCAGGTCTTCGACCAGCGCCTGGGACATATCCACCTGATAACGCTTGGCGAACCAGGCGGTAAAGGCGTTCTTGAACCAGCGCACGCGGCATTCGGCGATACAGCCGGCCATTCGCGAGAGCAAGTTGTGGGGCAGCAGGTACTGGCTGACGATAAACAGACGCTTGTTCATTAACTGTCCTTAAAAACCTTAAATCTCTACGGGCGTGTCGGGATGGTTACCCCACTCGCCCCAGGAGCCGGCGTAGCCTTTGACCCGCGGATAACCGAGAGCCTTGGCCACCAGATAGGTGAAGCCAGAACGATGGTGGGTCTGGCAGTGGGTAATCACTTCTTTGTCTTTGCTGATCCCGAGTTGTTCGAGGATCTGCTGCATGTCGGTGCGGATGCGCAACTGGCGCGCCTGATCCATGCCGGCGGTCCATTCGAAATTGACCGCGCCGGGAATGTGCCCGCCCTTGGCTGCGAGCACTTTCTCGCCGGAGTACTCCAGCGGGCCGCGAGCATCCCAGATTGCCAGGTCGGCGGCGCCGAGTCGGCTTTGCAGGTATTCGCGGGTGGCGGTGGGCTCATCATGCAAGGTCAGTGAAACCGGGCCACCCACGGACGGCGGGATCTGGATCGACATGGGCAAACCCTCTGCCAGCCAGGCCGGCAGGCCGCCATTTATATAGTGGTACTTGCTGTGGCCGATGACATCCAGCAGCCAGATGAAGCGCCCGGCCCAACCGCCGCCTTCGTCGTCATACACCACGTAGACCGCGTTGGGGTTGTGTCCCAGCTCACCAAACAGCGCTTCGAGAGCTGCCTGCGGGGGCATCAGCCCCGGGGCGGGGGCCTGGCCGAGCTGCGTGCGTTTCGGTTCGACAAAGCGCGCGCCGGGAATGTGCCCTTCGGCGTAGCGGGCGGCACTGGTCAAGTCCACCAGAATCAGTTCGCGGGCGTCGAGGCGAGGGAGCAAGTCGCTCGGCTCGATCACCAGCGGCAAGCCAGAGAAGTCAGACATGTGAGGTCTCCAGAGCACAAAAGGGAGGATTGTAGCGCAGCCTTATTGGCCACGGTGGCTAAAGCTGTGCAGGGCTTTCTCGATGCACTGCGCGGTTTTGCCGAAGGCCTGTACGGAAACTTCCGAAAACGGTCCGCCGCCCTGGTCCGCCACGACGATCATGATCACCCGGCCATTGTTGACCAGCGAGCGCAGCAGCAGATGTTCGCCGCTGAACTGCGAACGCAGACTGTTGGGCAGCAGGGCCGAGAATTGCACGTTGTTGGCTGGCGTCAGGCGCACCTGGGCCTGTTGCGCGAGCAGGCGTTGCAACACGTTGCTCTGGCTGACCACGAAGTTCAACCCGGCCGCTTCCTTCGGCAGACCGGCCGTCTGGTGCACGCGCAGGTTGGCATGAGTGCGGTCGGCCATCAGGATCATCACCCGACGCATGCCGCAGGCCACGAGGGCGTCCCGGGCGGCGATGGTCAGGTGCATGGCATTGGTGAAACGACTCGGCTCGACCAGCAATTCGGCGCATTGTTTGCGCCACTTCACCAGGTCTTCGGCGGTGGGTGCCGCTGCCGGCAGCAAGCCTGCGTGGACACGGTTCATGCCCCACGGCCAAATCAGCGATTCGGCAGGGTGCCAGAGGTCGGGCATGGCGTGTTGGCGTGCGCTGTTGGCGGCTTGCTGGTGCAGTTGCTGTTGCACCTCGTCCATCGGCATTTGCAGGTAAAGGCTGGTCAGGAATTGCCAGCGCTCACTGTGCGGGCTGTTCCAGGCGTGTTGCGCCGACAGCGCCAGCCCGTTGGCCAGTAGCACTGTGTTGGCCGGCTGATTGAGCCAGCGACGCAGGGTCGGATCGTCATCGAGACGGTTCTGCTGGCGCAGTGGATGCTCACTGTCACGGGCGATGCGCAGGACTTTCACCAGTTCCCGCTGCTCGGTGAGCAACAGGCGATAACCCTGCTGCACCCAGATCGGCAATCGCCAGACCTCCACCAGCGCCTGGCCGATGTCCAGCAGGCGTACACCAAACAGTTGCTGTTCGACTTTGCGTGCCGACTCACCTTTATGGATGACCCGCAGCTCCCACTCTTCGAGCAGTTTCGGATGGGTCAGCGCCAACGGCCACAGAGGCGAAAGAAACAGCAGGCTGCCCCAGTGGATGTCCTGCCACAGGCGCGCCAGGCGACTGGCAAAAAAACCGTTGGCTTGTTGCGTGGCGTGCTGGCTGATCATCTGCAGCTGACGCAAGGCTTTGGGAATCTCGGACTGGGGTTCGGCGGGCAGGCGCGCGAGCAGTTCTTCGGTGCGTTTGAGGCCGAGGCGATTGATCGCGACCTCAAGGTTTTCCGCAGGCTCGGCCATGCCGCCGTGAGTGTGCCGGTTGGCTTCGCGAATCACGCTCAAGGCCAGGGCCGGACTGCCTTGCATCAAGTCAGCGATATCGCGCAGCGAGCTGCGATTGTCGCGGATGGCTTTGCAGACACGGTCGTGGCTGGCTTGCGGGACGGGAAGACGTACGCCGTCGAGCAGCTTGACCCAGCCTTCGAGCGTCGTTGGTTTTTGCGTTGGAACGTTCGTTTCGTTAACCATGGTGGGAGGCGATCATCGTCAACATTACCTGGGCCCGGATGGGGTCAAATCAGTTTTTCGCCTGAACGGCCTATAGTCTGGCGCAGTTTTGCCGATAAGTAGAAGAAGAGATTTTTTAACTTCCGAATATGACCTTGAACCCGACTCAGTAAGTGCTCCCCTAACCTATGGCTAAAATTATCGGCATCATCGTCGTATTCGCGAGCGTGCTTGGCGGATACGTGCTTTCCCACGGCAAGATTGCCGCCCTGATCCAGCCTTTCGAGGTCATGATCATCGGCGGTGCCGCCCTCGGCGCATTCTTGCAGGCCAACCCCGGCCACATGACGATGCACGTGCTCAAGAAGTCCCTGAGCATGTTCGGCTCGCGTTTCAATCATGGCTTCTACCTTGAAGTGCTGGGCCTGATCTACGAGATCCTCAACAAGAGCCGCCGCGAAGGCATGATGGCCATCGAAGGCGACATCGAAGATGCCGCCGCGAGCCCGATCTTCGCCAAGTACCCGACTGTTCTCAAGGACGAGCGCATGACCGCGTTCATCTGCGATTACCTGCGCATCATGTCCTCCGGCAACATGGCTCCGCACGAGCTGGAAGGCTTGTTCGACATGGAACTGTTCAGCCTCAAGGAAGACCTGGAACACCCATCCCACGCCGTGAACGGCATCGCCGACGCCATGCCCGGTTTCGGTATAGTCGCGGCGGTACTGGGGATCGTGGTGACCATGGCTTCGCTGGGGGAGGGCGATCAGAAATCTATCGGCCTGCACGTGGGTGCGGCACTGGTGGGGACCTTCTTCGGTATTCTCGCCGCCTACGGCTTCTTCGGCCCGCTGGCCCATTCCCTGGCCCACGATGCCAAGGAGGAACTGAACGTCTACGAAGCCATCAAGGCCTCGCTGGTGGCTTCGGCTTCCGGCATGCCGCCATCGCTGGCCGTGGAGTTCGGACGCAAGGTGCTGTACCCGGCGCACCGTCCAAGCTTCGCCGAGCTGGAACAAGCGGTTCGCGGTCGTTAAGTTATGGAAAACAATCAGCCGATAATCATCAAGCGCGTCAAGCGCATCGCCGGCGGACACCACGGAGGCGCCTGGAAAATCGCCTTCGCGGACTTCGCCACAGCGATGATGGCGTTCTTCCTGGTGTTGTGGCTGCTGTCCACCGCCACGCCGGAACAGAAGATTGCCATCGCCGGTTACTTCAAGGACCCGATCGGTTTTTCCGAAAGCGGCACGCCCTACATCATCGATCTGGGCGGCACGCCGACCCTGGCGCCGGAAAACACCCTCAACCCCGAAGTGAAGTCCCAGCCGCAGCCGGACAAGGTCACCATCGATACCGACCAGGTTGAAGGCATGGCCGAGCAGGTCGAGAAAGAACGCCTCGAACTGTTGCTGCAAGAACTGCAGAACAAGGTTGAAGAGAACCCGCAGCTGCAGAAGTTCAAGGATCAGATCCTGTTCGAAATCACGCAGGACGGCCTGCGTATCCAGATCATGGACGCAGAAAACCGCCCAATGTTCGACTCAGGCTCGGCCCGTCTGAAACCGTATTTCGAAGACATCCTGCTGGCCATGGCCGATACCATCAAGGCAGTGCCAAACAAGATCAGCATCAGCGGCCACACCGATGCCAAGCCATACACCGGCACCGGTGATTTCGGTAACTGGGAGCTCTCGGCCAACCGTGCCAACGCCGCGCGTCGTGCGCTGGTGGCAGGCAGCTATCCGGATGCGCAGGTGGCGCGGGTGGTCGGTTATGCCTCGTCGGCCCTGTTCGATCGCGAGCATCCGTTCAACCCGGTGAACCGTCGTATCGACATCGTCGTACTGACGAAGAAAGCCCAACGTGCGATCGAAGGTTCGCAAGGTGCGGAGCCTGCCCCCGATGCGCCGCAAGGTTCGGCTGTTCCGGGAGCCACACCGGCTACACCGGTCGACCCGAACGCATTGCCGGCGGACAAGGAACCGCTGCCGGCCCACGAACTGCGCGAGCGTCTGAACTTGTTCGATAATCCGGCACCGAAACCGGGTGAGCCAGCCAAACCGGCTGAGCCGCCCAAGCAGTGACCCACAAGAAAGCCGACAGTGATGTCGGCTTTTTTGTGCCTCGTGCCAGTGCTTCCGAGTTTTTGTGTTTGCTTAGTAGTTGTAGGAATGATCTGAAATTTCGCACCAAGGTTTTCAGTCGTGCACGCATCTGCTTATAGTTCAGCCGTTGCTGCTCACGCGGTGACCGATCTTAGCCGGTCGAAACAAAGATGGAACCACACCCACATAATCGGAGTTAGACCTATGGCTAAGTACCACCCTCTAAAAGGCAACTTCAGCGTCGGCACGACGTTGTACATCGACACCGAAGCCAAAGTTACGGATCTTCTCGAAACCGCCACTCACCGCATCAAAGCCGCACGTAATCTGCTCAACAGCGTCACCTGCCTATGCGTGAAAGATGCCGAAGGTCATGACCTGGAGCATTTCGCCAACGCCGCACACATATTGATTCAGGATGGCTGCGACGCCTTGGACACGTTGGGGTGGCAGCTGGAAAAGATCGCGCGCTGAAAATAAGAAAGCTGCGCTAGTCGTGTAATGCTGCTCACTTAAGAAATCGAGCGAACAATAAGCAACCTGTGGCGAGGGAGCTTGCTCCCTCGCCACAGATACAGTGTTCGTCCTTAAGTGAACAGCATTACGATAGTCGCGGCTTTTTTACGTTTGCGGAACGACTGGAATGAATGCCGCCGATCATTTTCGTGGTGTCACGAAAATGATCGATAGACCGCAAGGCGAGTATAAGAAGCCGCGACACGATCACGGCTTTTTGTGCCTCTACTGCAGCTTCAGAACCCACGGGTGATCCGGGACTTGAGGTCGGAGTGAAAGCGATCCGCATTGGATTTGTTGACGCTGCGCACCGACTCGCTGCCGGTCACCGACTCCAGTGACATCGAGCGCTTGAGCATCGCTTCGTTTCGATAGGCATCGATAAAGAACTCGATGTCCCGGTCGCTGGTCAGCTTCGGCCATTTGTCCAGGTACAACGGCAGCTCTGTCGGGCCGGTCCTGTACGAACAGATACGTCGATTCGTGATGGTCGCCTCGCCGATTTCGAACGGCACCCACCAGGAAAGCGCGGTTTTCTCCGACACCACCGCCAGCAGGTGCGTGCACTCGCCGATGTTGCGGGTGATCACCCCGGTGATGTCATCGGTGGTCTGGGATTCGGCATCCAGTACGTCGAGGTAGGTCTTGATGTTGGCCTGGATCAGGCGCGCGTTGATTTTGACCGCGTGGGCGCGATCCATGTGGCGGTAGCTGATAAACACTGGCATCAGAAATGTCCCTTGATCGCGAGTTCGCGGTAATAGGCGCCGAGGGCAGTGAGGCGGCAGCCGGTGGCGTGAATGGCGGCGTAGTACATGTGCTCGGCGTCCACCGGTTCGATGAGGCTGTGGCGATTGCACTTTTGCAGCTGGGCGAAGACCTCGCCGTGTTCCGGGTTGAATTCAGGTTCGGTGGGCTCAAAGCTGGGGGCGAGGGGGTACACCGATTCGGCTTCGGCAAACCATTCGGGGAGTTTGCGCAGGATGTCCTTGGGGATCAGCGGCGACACTTCGCGCAGGGAAATGAACTGCGAGACATTGGTCTTGAACACCGGGCGCTGTTCCCAGGCATCGAGCGCGTTGTCGACAAACGAATAAAGGCTGCCGGGGGTGATCTTGCCCAGGATGTTCGCGGCTCCGCCGTGCAGGGCCTGGAGCAGCAATCCGGTGAACACGCCGTGTTGCGCGCCCTCCATCGCCGGTTCTTCCTTTTTACAGGCAGTCAGAATCGTCATGCCTTCGCCGACCACGCTGCCTTCACTGCGCAAGGCGCGCAGTTCGCCGGCCGAGCCGCTCTGGCAGCAGTCGAGAATGATCACTTTGTTTTTGATCTTCGTGGCTTTGCTCGCCCAGTTGAGGATGTCGCTGAGGCGAATCCCGTCCTTGGCGCTCTTGTAATCCTGCGGGATCAACATGCCTTCGTCGGTGTCGGTATCGAAGCTGCCATGGCCGGCGAAGTACAGCAGCGCGACATTGCAATCCCCGACAAACAGCTCGCGGATCTGGTCTTCGAGTTTTTCCCGGCTCAGGTAGTCCTCGGCGGAGGTCAGTACGATGTTCTTGAAGTTTGGATCGCCATTGGCGTCGGTCTTCAACACCGAGGCCATGGCCATGGCGTCATTGCTGCAACCGCTCAGGCGCGACACATGGGTGTAGTCGTTGATGCCGATAAACAGTCCCTTGCGCATGGTTACACCGCCGTATGCTTGCGAATCGCATCGATGATGCTGTTGGTGTTCCACGCACATTCGGCATGTGCCGCGTCACGTACCACCGTGGAAATCCGCTCGGCACCGAACGGCTTGATCGCAATGAT
This sequence comes from Pseudomonas sp. GL-R-19, assembly GCF_019956375.1. Taxonomy (NCBI): domain Bacteria; kingdom Pseudomonadati; phylum Pseudomonadota; class Gammaproteobacteria; order Pseudomonadales; family Pseudomonadaceae; genus Pseudomonas; species Pseudomonas sp. GL-R-19. The sequence goes on from NZ_JAHBDJ010000022.1 coordinate 127,033, forward strand.
CACCTTGCCCATGCGCTTGGCGATCTCGATTTCCTTGTTGATCCACTTGCTGTAGGTGGAGTACATCCCGGCCATGATCAATACCGCCGAACACGGGCGAATCTTGTTTTTGATGGCCTCCTCAAGTTGCTTGTCGGTTCTCGCGTCGACAATCGGGTTGTCCGATGGCACCGAAAAATTCTTGTAGGTGAAACCGGGTTTGGCGTTGAGCAGGCGTACGAGATTGTCGTGGGCGTCGGAGTAGTTCCACGAGTGGCTGATGAACAGATGGTAGGTTTGCATGGGTGTCCCTCGGTGTCGCTGGAGTGCGAAGAGGGTCTGAAGCTAGGCTATTGGCTGGCGGCTACAAGGGGATGTGACTTAAAGAGAATTGCCCTACAAGCGCCGGTGCGGGTGTCTTACAGAAAGGTCTGATGTTTAAGCAGGGGAAAATCCAGCCACCGGCCGCCCCGCTGAAGGCAGGGCGGCCGGTACGTCTCTTTAGTAGCCGTTTTCCGGGAGACTGGCGATGATCGAGCGGTAGCTGTTCATCCGTTGCTGCTGCACGCGGCCGTCTTCAAGGGCCTTGAGCAGGGCGCAACCAGGTTCGCGGTCGTGCTTGCAGTCGCGGAAGCGACAAGTGCCGAGCAGGTCGTTGAACTCGATGAAACCGGCTTCGACGTCGGCACGGCTGACGTGGCCCAGGCCGAATTCGCGGATACCCGGGGAGTCGATCAACTCACCGCCGCCGGGGAAGTGGAACAACCGCGCGGTGGTGGTGGTGTGAGTGCCCTGGCCGGACAGCTCGGACAACGGACCGACGCGGGTTTCGACTTCCGGCAGCAGGCTGTTGACCAGCGACGACTTGCCGACGCCGGACTGGCCGACGAACACGCTGATGCGCCCGTCCAGCTGCTTCTGCAGTTGTTCCATGCCGTTGCCGTGGTGCGCCGACACTTCCAGCACCGGATAACCGAGGGTGCGGTACACCGCGAGCAAGGCATTCAGCGCAGGAGCGTTGTTGTCGTCGATCAGGTCGAACTTGTTCAGCAGCAACAGCGGTTTGATGCCCGCATGCTCGGCCGCGACCAGGTAGCGGTCGATCAGGTTGGCGTGGGGCTCGGGCAGCGGTGCAAACACGATGACGATCATGTCGACGTTGGCCGCAACAGGCTTGAGCTGACCACGGCTGTCCGGGCGGCACAGCTCGGTGTTGCGCGGCAGTTGCGCCACGATAACGCCGATGCCCTGGTTGCCGGCACGCCACACCACCTGATCGCCGGTCACCAGCGCCGGCAGGTTGGCGCGCAGGTGGCAACGGAACACCTGGCCGGCCAGTTCGCCGTCGCGGGCCTCGACCTCGACCTGCACGCCGAAGTGCGCGATCACCAGGCCATGCTGTTCCGGGCCCAGATCGCCGCCCTCAAGTGCCTCGACAGCCGAGGACTCGCGTTTGGCGGCGCGGGCGGCGCGCTCGCCCTGAATCTTTTCGATGCGCCAGTTTTGACGACGATTGAGTTGGCGTTTGGCCATGGGTGTTCCGTATCAAGAATGCAGCGATTAGGTAAAACGGCCGCGAGTTTAGCACGCCCGGCCACCGGCCTAGGCTAAACTGCGCAGCATTGCCTAGGAGCCGACACATGCAAAACCCGCAGAACCTGATCTGGATCGACCTGGAAATGACCGGTCTGAACCCGGATACCGACGTCATCATCGAAATGGCCACCATCGTCACCGACAGTGACCTGAACACCCTGGCCGAAGGCCCGGTGATCGCCATTCATCACAGCGACGAAATCCTCGCCGGCATGGACGAGTGGAACACCCGTCAGCACGGCGGTTCCGGGCTGACCCAGCGGGTTCGCGACAGCCGCATCAGCATGGCCGAAGCCGAAGCCGAAACCATCGCCTTCCTGGAGAAGTGGGTGCCCAAGGGCAAGTCGCCGATCTGCGGCAACAGCATCTGCCAGGATCGTCGCTTCCTTTATACCCACATGAAATCCCTGGAAAGCTTCTTCCACTACCGCAACCTCGATGTGTCCACGCTCAAAGAGCTGGCTGCGCGTTGGGCACCGGACGTGCGCGACAGCTTCAAGAAGGGCAGCACCCACCTGGCCCTGGACGACATCCGCGAATCCATCGCCGAGTTGCAGCACTACCGCAAGCATTTCATCAAGTTCTGATACGGCCCACGGTCCTTGTGTAGGAGCTGCCGCAGGCTGCGATCTTTTGATCTTGAGCACCAAAGTCAAAAGATCGCAGCCTGCGGCAGCTCCTGCAGGGGCTTGTAGGCTTTGGTGAAGTCAGTAGACTGCGCGCCTTTTCGCAAGGATCGCCACCATGCTGCTGATGCTCTACCTGATCGCCATCACTACCGAAGCCATGACCGGCGCCCTGTCTGCCGGGCGTCGTGGCATGGACTGGTTCGGTGTGGTGCTGATCGCTTGCGTCACGGCGCTGGGTGGCGGGTCGGTGCGTGACGTGCTGCTCGGGCACTACCCGCTGACCTGGGTCAAACACCCGGAATACCTGGTGCTGACGTCTGTCGCCGCGATGGTTACGGTGTTCACGGCGCGCTGGATGCGCCATCTGCGTTCACTGTTCCTGGTACTCGATGCCATGGGCCTGGTGGCGTTCACCCTGATCGGCTGCATCACCGCCCTGGAAATGGGCCACGGCATGTTGGTGGCCTCGGTCAGCGGGGTGATCACCGGGGTTTTCGGCGGCATCCTGCGAGACATCTTCTGCAACGATATTCCGCTGATCTTCCGGCGTGAGCTCTATGCCAGCGTGTCGTTTGCGGCGGCGTGGTGCTACATGCTCTGCATCTATCTGCAATTACCCGATGAACAATCGATTCTGATCACCCTGTTCGGTGGATTTTTGCTGCGCTTGCTGGCGATCCGTTTCCACTGGGAAATGCCCAAGTTCGTCTACAACGACGAAGCCTGACGTTCGGCATGTTGGCGCAACGCCCACTCGACGTGTTCACGTACCAGTTGCGAAGGATGTTCCCGTCGCGCCTTCAACGCTTCCAGCACCGGAATCGTTGAAGGCGCATTCCCCAGCCCCACCGCCAGGTTACGCAACCAGTTTTCGTAACCGGTCCGGCGCAGCGGCGAGCCTTCGGTGCTGCTGAGAAACTTCTCTTCATCCCACATGAACAGTTCCGCCAGTTCGGCATTGTCCAGATTGTGCCGCGGCTTGAAGTCGCTTTCACCGGACGGACGGGCGAAGCGGTTCCACGGGCAGACAATCTGGCAATCATCGCAACCGAACACCCGATTGCCGATCAGCGGTCGCAGGTCTTCAGGGATCGCGCCTTTGAGTTCGATGGTCAGGTAGGAAATGCAGCGCCGGGCATCCAGCACATAGGGGCCGACGAAGGCATTGGTCGGGCAGATGTCGAGGCAGGCGCTGCACCGCCCGCAGTGTTCGGTGGCGTGGGGCGGGTCTACCGGCAGCGGCAAGTCAACGAACAATTCGGCGAGGAAGAAATAACTGCCTGCCTTGCGATTCAACACCAGAGTGTTTTTGCCGATCCAACCCAGTCCGGCCTGTTCGGCAATGGCTTTTTCCAGCACCGGGGCGCTGTCGACGAATGCGCGATAGCCGAAAGGCCCGATGACCGCCTGGATCTTTTCCGCTAGTTGTTGCACGCGTTTACGGATCAACTTGTGGTAATCGCGACCCAGGGCATAACGCGAGACGTAGGCTTTTTCCGGCTGGGCGAGCATTTTTGCCATGTGGGTGTCGCCCGCCAGGTAGTCCATGCGCAGGGACACCACGCGCAATGTGCCCGGCACCAGCTCTTCGGGGTGCGAGCGTTTACTGCCGTGAGCGCCCATGTAGTCCATTTCGCCGTGGTAGCCGGCGGCGAGCCAGCGCTCCAGATGCTGCTCATGCTCGGCCAGGTCGAGGCCGCTGATGCCGACTTGTTGAAAGCCCAGCTCGCGGCCCCAGTCCTTGATGGATTGGGCGAGGGCGGGCAGGTCTGTGTCAATAGCGGGAATAGCGGGCATGAGGCGAGAGAAACCGGAGCTGAGGTGCGTATAATTCTGCCAGACATCGGAGCCCGAAGACGCATGCCGCACATTAAAGATGAATTACCCGACGCGCTGTACAGCGCAGCGCAAGTGCGAAGCCTCGATGCGAGCCTGATCGCGGCCGGCACACCGGGCTTCGAATTGATGCAGCGTGCAGCACATGCGACCTGGCGGGCCTTGGTCCGCCGATGGCCGACAGCGAAAGAAATGAGCGTGCTGGCCGGTCACGGCAACAATGCCGGGGATGGGTATCTGGTGGCGGCGCTGGCCAAACGTGCCGGTTGGACGGTGCGGGTGCTGGCGGTGGGGGATCCGCAGCGCTTGCAGGGTGATGCGGCGTTGGCCCATGCCGAGGCAGTGTCTGAAAAAGTGCTCATCGAGCCTTGGACCGCACAATCCGGAATACGCGGCATTGTGCTGGATGCTTTGCTTGGTACCGGACTGGGCGGCGATGTGCGTGAGCCGTATGCCAGCGCCATCGCCGCGATCAACTCCAGCGGGTTGCCGGTTGCGGCGGTGGATATCCCTTCGGGGCTGTGTGCCGATACCGGTCGTGTGCTTGGCTGCGCGGTGTGTGCCGATCTGACGGTGACGTTCATCGGGTTGAAGCTGGGGGTGTTCACCGGTGATGCGGCGGATGTGGTGGGTGAGCTGGTATTCAACGACCTGCGCGCCGATCCACAGCTGCTTGAGGCGGCACCGCGCAGTGCCCTTCGCCTGACGGCGGCTAACCTGCCGCGTCTGGCCTTCCGGCAACCTGCTTCCCATAAAGGCAAGTTCGGCCATGTGCTGCTGATCGGCGGTGATCGCGGTTATGGCGGAGCGATCCTGCTGAGCGCGCAGGCTGCGCTACGCAGCGGTGCGGGCATGGTGTCGGTGGCAACCCGCGGCGAACATGTGCCGGCGGCCCTGGCCAGAATCCCCGAGGCCATGGTGTTGGGCGCTTCTTCGGCCAATCAGTTGATGGAATTGCTGCAAAAAGCTTCCGTGTTGGTGGTCGGCCCGGGTCTGGGTCAGACTGCCTGGGCGCGCAGCCTGTTGTCGGCCGCCGCCAACGCACCACTGCCGCAAGTCTGGGATGCCGATGCGCTGAACATGTTGGCCGAAGCCTGTGTGAGCTTGCCCAGGTATTGCGTGATCACGCCGCATCCCGGGGAGGCCGCGCGGTTGCTGGGCCTGAGCACTGCCGAGGTTCAGGCTGATCGTCCTGCAGCTGCCCGTGCATTGAGCAAAAAATACACAGCGGTCGTGGTGCTCAAAGGTGCCGGAAGTTTGATCGCCAGTCCTGACGGGCGCCTGGCGCTGTGTCATCAGGGCCATCCGGCGATGGCCACCGCCGGGTTGGGCGACGTGCTGGCCGGTTTGCTGGGGGCGCTGCTGGCTCAGGGCATGGCCGCATTCGACGCGGCCTGCCTGGGAGTCTGGCTGCACGCCAATGCCGGCGTGCAACAAGGAAAAATGGGCCGTGGGCTGGCGGCCAGTGATCTGATTCCAGCCATTCGTCAGTTGTTGGAGGAGCAAGCACCGTGTCTGAAGTAACCCTGTACCTGGCCGATGAGCAGGCCATGAGCGACTTTGGCGCACGCATTGCCCGAATCACCCAAGGCCATGGCCTGATCTTCCTCGAGGGCAACCTGGGGATGGGCAAAACCACCTTGTCCCGAGGCATTATCCGCGGCCTGGGGCATGCCGGGGCAGTAAAAAGCCCGACGTTCACCCTGGTTGAACCCTATGAGATCGGCGATATTCGCGCCTTCCATTTCGACTTGTACCGTCTGGTCGACCCGGAGGAGCTTGAGTTCCTCGGTATCCGCGACTACTTCGAAGACGACGCGCTGTGCCTGATCGAGTGGCCTGAAAAAGGTGCAGGCTTTTTGCCAAAGCCGGACCTGACCATTACCATTAGCCCGCAAGACAGCGGGCGTTCGCTGAAAATTTTATCCCAGGGCTCGCGTGGCGAGGCCTGGTGTGCCGCTTTGGCATTGGAATCCAAATAGATGATGGGGTTAGGTATGCGCTTTCGCGCGTTGGTGGCTGCCGTAGGGGTGTTGTTTTTGGCGGTGACCGTCGACGCTGTGGCCGATACGAAGGTCAACAGTGTTCGTCTGTGGCGGGCACCGGACAACACACGACTGGTGTTTGACCTCACCGGCCCGGTGCAACACAGCGTCTTTACCCTGACGGCTCCGGATCGTCTGGTCATCGACATCAATGGCGCGACCCTCGGTGCGCCGCTCAACGTCAACACCTCGAACACTCCGATCACCGCCATGCGCTCGGCTCAACGCACGCCGACCGACCTGCGGGTGGTCATCGATCTGAAAAGGGCGGTAACGCCGAAGAGCTTCTCCCTGGCGCCGAACGCCCAGTACGGCAACCGGTTGGTGGTCGATCTGTTCGATAACGCCGCAGATGCCGCTCCTCCTCCAGCACCAACGCCTTCGGTCGCCACAGTGCCCGCCGTGCCGGTCACGCCTGCTGAACCGGCAATCAAGCTGCCACCGGCCCCGGCCGGCAAGCGCGATATCATTGTGGTGATCGACGCCGGTCACGGTGGCGAAGACCCGGGGGCTTCGGGTTCTCGCGGTCAGCGTGAAAAAGACGTGGTACTGGCCATCGCCCGTGAACTGCAACGGCAGGTCAGCGGCATGAAAGGCTTCCGCGCCGAACTGACCCGTACCGGCGACTATTTCATTCCATTGCGCGGCCGTACCGAAATTGCCCGCAAGAAAGGCGCCGACCTGTTCGTCTCGATCCACGCCGACGCCGCGCCTTCTACCGCCGCTTTCGGTGCCTCGGTCTTTGCCCTGTCTGATCGCGGCGCGACCTCGGAGACGGCCCGTTGGCTGGCCGACAGCGAAAACCGTTCCGACCTGATCGGTGGTGCCGGCAACGTCAGCCTCGATGACAAGGACCGCATGCTCGCCGGCGTGCTGCTTGACCTGTCGATGACCGCATCCCTGACGTCCAGCCTGAACGTTGGCCAGAAGGTGCTAAGCAACATCGGCCGGGTTACGCCGCTGCACAAGCAGCGGGTCGAGCAAGCCGGATTCATGGTGTTGAAGTCGCCGGATATTCCGTCGATCCTGGTGGAAACCGGGTTCATCTCCAACGCCGACGAAGCCTCGAAACTCGCGGCATCGAGCCATCAGCAGGCGTTGGCGCGTTCGATTAGCAGCGGCGTGCGTCAGTTCTTCCAGCAGAACCCTCCACCGGGCACTTACATCGCCTGGCTGCGTGATTCCGGCAAAATCGCCCAAGGCCCACGTGACCACCGGGTAAACCCGGGCGAAACGCTGGCGATGATCGCCGTGCGCTATCAGGTGTCGCCCGCGACCCTGCGCAGCGCCAACAACCTGTCGAGCGATGAACTCAAGATCGGTCAACACCTGACTATTCCGGGCACTGAATTGGCGGCCAAAGAATGAATCAGGTCGAGAACAACAGCGCTCGCATCGAGCTGCTCAGCCCGCGACTGGCGAACCAGATTGCGGCGGGTGAGGTGGTCGAACGCCCGGCTTCGGTGATCAAGGAGCTGCTGGAAAACAGCCTCGACTCCGGCGCCAAACGCATCGACGTCGATGTGGAGCAGGGCGGCGTCAAGCTGCTGCGGGTGCGCGACGATGGCAGCGGCATTTCCGCCGATGACCTGCCGCTGGCGCTGGCCCGTCACGCCACCAGCAAGATCCGCAACCTGGAAGACCTCGAACAGGTCATGAGCCTGGGGTTTCGTGGTGAGGCTCTGGCATCGATCAGCTCCGTGGCGCGCCTGACCCTGACCTCGCGCACCCGCGACGCCGATCAGGCCTGGCAGGTCGAGACCGAAGGCCGGGACATGGCGCCTCGCGTGCAGCCCGCGGCCCATCCGGTGGGCACATCGGTTGAAGTGCGCGACCTGTTCTTCAACACGCCGGCGCGACGCAAATTTCTCAAGACGGAAAAAACCGAATTCGATCACCTGCAAGAAGTGATCAGGCGCCTGGCCCTGGCGCGCTTCGATGTGGCGTTCCATCTGCGCCACAACGGCAAGACCATCCTCAGCCTGCACGAGGCCCATGATGATGCGGCCCGTGCCCGGCGCGTGGCAGCGATCTGCGGGCCGGGCTTCCTGGAGCAGGCGCTGCCGATCGAGATCGAGCGCAACGGCCTGCATCTATGGGGCTGGGTCGGCCTGCCGACCTTCAACCGCAGCCAGGCCGACTTGCAGTATTTCTTCGTCAATGGCCGTGCGGTGCGCGACAAACTGGTGGCTCACGCGGTACGCCAGGCTTATCGCGACGTGCTGTTCAACGGTCGACACCCGACCTTTGTACTGTTTTTCGAAGTCGATCCGACCGGCGTGGACGTCAACGTACACCCGACCAAGCACGAAGTGCGCTTCCGTGAAGGGCGCATGGTTCACGATTTCCTCTACGGCACCTTGCACCGCGCCTTGGGCGATGTGCGGCCGGACGATCATCTGGCGGCGCCGGTTGCCACGGCCATCGTCCGGCCTACCGGCCTCGAAGCCGGTGAATTCGGGCCCCAGGGTGAAATGCGCCTGGCCGCCAATGCGCTGCTGGAGCAGCCTCAGGCTCAGCCGTCGTTCAATACGCCGGCGGGTTCGGGAGCGGGCGCGGGTTATCAGTATCAATACACGCCGCGTCCGCAGTCCGGAGTGCCCGTCGCCGAAGCGCAGGCCGCCTATCGCGAGTTCTTTGCACCGCTGCCCGAAGCCAATGCCGTCGCGCTACCGGCCGGGCAGGACGACATCCCGCCGCTCGGTTATGCACTGGCACAACTCAAGGGCATCTACATCCTTTCGGAAAACGCCCAGGGCCTGGTACTGGTGGACATGCATGCCGCCCACGAGCGGATCATGTATGAGCGTCTGAAGGTGGCGATGGCCAGCGAAGGCCTGAGCGGCCAGCCGTTGCTGGTGCCGGAGTCCCTGGCCGTCAGCCAGCGTGAAGCCGATTGCGCCGAGGAGCATGTCGCCTGGTTCCAGCGCCTGGGCTTTGAATTGCAGCGTCTGGGCCCGGAAACCCTGGCGATCCGGCAGATCCCGGCACTGCTCAAGCAGGCCGAAGCCAACCGGCTGGTCGCCGACGTCCTGGCTGATCTGATGGAGTTCGGCACCAGCGACCGCATTCAGGCGCACCTGAACGAATTGCTCGGGACCATGGCCTGCCATGGTGCGGTTCGTGCGAATCGGCGCCTGGCCCTGCCGGAAATGAACGGTCTGCTGCGTGACATGGAAAACACCGAGCGCAGCGGTCAATGCAACCATGGCCGACCGACCTGGACCCAACTGGGCCTGGACGATCTGGACAAACTGTTCTTGCGCGGTCGTTGATGAGCCAGTTCCCACCTGCGATTTTCCTGATGGGCCCGACCGCCGCCGGCAAGACCGACCTGGCCATCGAACTCACCAAGGTCCTGCCGTGCGAGTTGATCAGCGTCGATTCGGCGCTGGTCTACCGTGGCATGGACATCGGCACCGCCAAGCCTTCCAAAGAGCTGCTGGCGCAATATCCGCATCGTCTGATCGATATTCTCGACCCGGCCGAGAGCTATTCGGCTGCGGATTTCCGCCGTGATGCCCTGGAAGCCATGGCGGAGATCACCGCACGCGGAAAAATTCCGCTGCTGGTGGGCGGCACCATGCTCTATTACAAGGCTTTGGTTGAAGGTCTGGCGGATATGCCGGCCGCCGATCCCGAGGTCCGCGCGCAAATCGAAGAAGAGGCTGCGCGCCTTGGCTGGCAAGCCTTGCACGAACAATTGGCGGTGATTGATCCGGAGTCCGCAGCCCGAATACATCCGAACGATCCCCAGCGATTGAGTCGAGCACTGGAGGTTTATCGTGTCAGCGGTCAAAGCATGACCGCCCTGCGGTTGCAACAATCTGTGCAAAGTACTGAAGCAGCCGCTTCGGGACTGCAACAATTGCCCTATACTGTCGCGAACTTGGCCATTGCTCCGGCAAATCGCCAGGTACTGCATGAGCGAATTAAACAAAGATTCACTTTAATGTTGGAACAGGGATTCATTGACGAGGTCGTAGCCCTGCGTAATAGAGGTGACCTGCATACCGGGTTGCCGTCTATACGTGCAGTAGGCTACCGCCAAGTCTGGGACTACCTGGATGGCAAGCTGACGTCAGCCGAGATGCAGGAGCGTGGAATCATTGCCACGCGCCAATTGGCGAAACGTCAGTTCACCTGGCTGCGCAGTTGGACTGATCTGCATTGGCTGGACAGTCTGGATTGCGACAATCTGCCGCGCGCCTTGAAATACCTGGGGACCGTCTCCATATTGAGCTGAGTCCTTGCAATTGCCGTCTATCCTTGGGGGTGTGACGGCCAAAGCCATCTGTTTACCTATTTTTTATATTGAATCCTTAAAGGAGTGCGGCACATGTCAAAAGGGCATTCGCTACAAGACCCTTACTTGAATACGTTACGTAAAGAGAAAGTTGGGGTGTCCATCTATCTGGTCAACGGTATCAAACTGCAAGGCACGATCGAGTCTTTCGACCAGTTCGTTATCCTGCTGAAAAACACCGTCAGCCAGATGGTCTACAAACACGCGATCTCTACAGTGGTGCCGGTTCGTCCAATTCGTCTGCCTAGCGCAACCGAATCCGAAGCAGGTGACGCTGAGCCAGGTAACGCCTGATAGGAGTCTCCTTTGTTCTTTGAGCGCCACGGTGGTGGTGAGCGAGTAATCCTCGTTCACTTGGATGGACAGGACCCTGAGGCGCGCGAAGATCCGCAGGAGTTTCAGGAACTGGCTAATTCGGCGGGTGCCGAGACCGTCGCGTTTTTTAACGTGCCGCGTCATCGGCCAACCGCCAAGACACTGATTGGCAGTGGCAAGGTCGAGGAGCTGCGCGACCTGGTCAAAGCCGAACAGGCCGATCTGGTAATTTTCAATCACATCCTCACGCCCAGTCAGGAGCGTAACCTCGAACGTGTTTTCGAGTGTCGCGTGATCGACCGTACCGGTCTGATTCTCGATATTTTCGCCCAGCGCGCCCGTACCCATGAAGGCAAGCTCCAGGTCGAACTGGCCCAGCTTGACCACATGAGCACCCGGCTGGTTCGTGGGTGGACTCACCTTGAGCGCCAAGGTGGCGGTATCGGTATGCGTGGCCCGGGTGAAACCCAGCTGGAAACCGACCGCCGTTTGCTGCGGGTTCGCCTGCGGCAGATCAAGGGTCGGCTGGAGAAAGTACGCAGCCAGCGAGAACAGTCGCGCCGTGGCCGATCGCGTGCGGATATTCCTACCGTGTCCCTGGTGGGGTACACCAACGCCGGTAAATCCACGCTCTTCAATAACGTGACGAAATCTGACGTCTACGCGGCTGACCAATTGTTTGCCACGCTGGACCCGACCCTGCGTCGTCTGGATATAGACGATCTGGGGCCGATTGTCCTGGCGGACACTGTGGGTTTCATTCGCCACTTGCCCCACAAGCTGGTCGAAGCATTTCGGTCTACCCTCGAAGAGTCGAGTAACTCCGATCTGTTGTTGCACGTGATCGATGCGGCCGAACCGGATCGCATGTTGCAGATCGAGCAGGTAATGGTGGTGCTCGGCGAGATTGGTGCCCAGGACTTGCCGATCCTCGAGGTCTATAACAAACTCGATTTGCTTGAAGGCGTTGAGCCACAAATCCAGCGCGACGAAAACGGCAAGCCCCAACGGGTCTGGCTGTCGGCGCGTGATGGCAGTGGTCTGGAATTGCTTGAGCAAGCCATTGCCGAGTTACTGGGCAGTGATTTGTTTGTCGGTACCTTGCGCTTGCCGCAACGATTCGCTCGGCTGCGTGCGCAGTTCTTCGAACTCGGTGCGGTGCAGAAAGAAGAACACGACGAAGAAGGCATCAGTTTGCTGGCCGTTCGTTTGCCCCGGATCGAGTTGAATCGACTGGTAAGCCGCGAGGGATTGCAGCCGATGGAATTCATCGAGCAACACACTTTGCAATAAAAGCCTGAGAAAGCGGTTGTGCCGCGGTGACAGGCATTCTGTAGCATTGGTCGGCGCGCCGTGGGTGCGTCTTTGCTTTATCAGATGGAGAGCGCTATGGCTTGGAATGAGCCGGGTGGCAACTCGAATAATCAGGATCCTTGGGGTGGCAAGCGTCGTAACAACGGCGACCGCAAGGGCCCACCGGATCTCGACGAGGCCTTCCGAAAGCTGCAGGAAAGCCTGAACGGGTTGTTCGGTGGCGGTAAGAAACGTGGTAGCGACGACGGCGGTGGTCCGGGCAAGAGTGGCGGCTTTGGCGGCCTGCTCGGCATCGGTCTGGTCGTGCTGGCCGCCGTGTGGCTGTATAGCGCGGTCTACGTGGTCGACGAGCAGGAGCAGGCCGTGGTGCTGCGCTTCGGCAAGTACTACGAAACCGTCGGCCCGGGTCTGAACATCTATTTCCCGCCGATCGACAAGAAGTACATGGAAAACGTCACGCGTGAGCGTGCGTACACCAAGCAGGGCCAGATGCTGACTGAAGACGAAAACATCGTCGAAGTGCCGCTGACCGTGCAGTACAAGATCAGCAACCTGCAGGACTTCGTGCTGAGCGTCGATCAGCCGGAAATCAGCCTGCAGCACGCGACCGACAGCGCCTTGCGCCATGTGGTGGGTTCCACCGCGATGGACCAGGTACTGACCGAAGGTCGTGAGTTGATGGCCAGCGAAATCAAGGAGCGTCTGCAACGCTTCATGGACACCTATCGCACCGGTATCACCGTTACCCAGGTCAACGTACAGAGCGCAGCGGCACCGCGCGAAGTCCAGGAAGCCTTCGATGACGTGATCCGTGCCCGGGAAGACGAGCAGCGTTCGCGCAACCAGGCAGAAACCTATGCCAACGGCGTCGTGCCGGAAGCCCGTGGTCAGGCCCAGCGCATCCTCGAAGATGCCAATGGTTACCGTGACGAAACCGTCTCGCGCGCCAAGGGTGAGGCCGATCGCTTCACCAAGCTGGTCGCCGAGTACCGCAAGGCTCCTGAGGTCACCCGCCAGCGTCTGTATCTGGACACCATGCAGGAAGTCTTCAGCAACACCAGCAAGGTTCTCGTGACCGGCAACAAGAACGGCCAGAACAACCTGCTGTACCTGCCGCTGGACAAAATGGTCGAAAGTGGTCGCAATACCAGCACTCCAATGAGCGGTGCGGCAGCCACCAGCAATGAAGCGAATACGCGTGCGGCAGCAGATCTGCAGCAACAGCAAGCACGTACCAGGGAGAGTCGCTGATGAGCAATAAATCGCTGATCGCCCTTATTGTCGGCGTCGTCGTGGCGATCGCTGCCTGGAACTGCTTCTACATCGTGGCTCAGACCGAGCGTGCGGTGTTGCTGCAGTTCGGTCGCGTGGTCCAGACCGATGTTCAGCCGGGCCTGCATGTGAAAGTGCCTTACGTTAACCAGGTGCGCAAATTCGACGCACGCCTGATGACGCTGGATGCCCCGACACAACGCTTCCTGACGCTGGAAAAGAAAGCCGTGATGGTCGACGCCTTCGCCAAGTGGCGCGTGAAGGACGCAGAGCGTTACTACACCGCGACTTCCGGCCTCAAGCAGATCGCCGACGAGCGCCTGTCTCGCCGTCTGGAATCGGGCCTGCGTGACCAGTTCGGTAAGCGCACCCTGCATGAAGTGGTGTCGGGTGAGCGTGATGCGCTCATGGCGGATATCACGGCTTCGCTGAACAAGATGGCTGAAAAAGAACTGGGCATCGAAGTTGTCGATGTTCGGGTCAAGACCATCGACCTTCCGAAAGAAGTGAACCGCAGCGTGTTCGAACGTATGAGCACCGAGCGTGAGCGTGAAGCTCGTGAGCACCGCGCCAAGGGTAACGAGCTGGCCGAAGGCATTCGAGCTGACGCCGATCGTCAGCGCCGCGTGCTGCTGGCTGAAGCCTATCGTGAATCCGAGGAGGTTCGCGGTGACGGTGATGCCCAGGCCGCTGCGATCTATTCCAAGGCCTACGGCCAGGATCAGGAGTTCTACGCGTTCTATCGTAGCCTGCGCGCCTACCGTGAAAGCTTCGCGAACAAATCCGACGTATTGGTCCTCGACCCAAGCAGCGACTTCTTCCACTACCTGGAAAAAGCCAAGCCTTGATACGACGTTGACCTGAATCCTCCCGCCGGGCGGCTAAAACCTCTGGCGGGGTGATCCTTTGGGAAAACGTGTGTATGATGCGGCAGCCGGGAAATTCCCGGCTTTTTTGCGTCTGCATGTTTGATTGCTGTTTTTAAGCAGATGCCGGGCCGATGGGCTCGACAGTTTTTCGAGGAAAGTGGTCAGCGAAGCCGGTAGAAGGGCTTTTCGCTCCGTCGCTCATGCGCGTGGTTTGCGCATGGGCTGATCATTTTCTGCTTCACTCAAGGATCGCCGACAGGCTGGTCGCCCGGATATAGGGGAAGGCGTAATGGCAACGGTAGACCGCTGGCTTCTGCCAGATGGCATCGAAGAAGTACTGCCACCGGAAGCGGCGCGTATTGAAATCGCGCGTCGTCAGGTGTTGGATCTGTTCCAGAGCTGGGGTTACGAGTTTGTCGTGACTCCCCATATCGAGTACCTGGAATCCCTGCTGACCGGCGCAGGCCAGGACCTGGATCTGCGCACCTTCAAGGTCATCGACCCGCAATCGGGCCGGCAGATGGGTTTCCGTGCCGACATCACGCCGCAAGTGGCGCGCATCGATGCGCATACCCTGCGTCGCGAAGGTCCGAGTCGACTGTGCTATGCCGGTAGCGTGCTGCATGCTCAGCCTCGCGCCTTGTCGTCCTCGCGCAGCCCGATTCAGCTGGGCGCCGAGTTGTACGGCGACGGCAGCCCAAGCAGCGACGTCGAAGTCATCAGCCTGATGCTCGCCATGTTGCAACTGGCCGATGTGCCGGATGTGCACATGGACCTCGGCCATGTCGGAATCTACCGTGGCCTGGCCCGCGCTGCCGGTTTGTCCGGTGAAGTCGAGCAGCAGTTGTTCGATGCTTTGCAACGCAAGGCCATCGATGAGGTCATTACCTTGACCGAGGGCTTGCCTACCGATCTGTCGGGCATGCTGCGGGCGTTGGTCGATCTGTGTGGCGATCGTGAAGTGCTGGCTGCGGCCCGCGAGCGCCTGGCCAAGGCTCCGGCCCCTGTTCTGGCAGCTCTGGACGACTTGCTGGCGATTGCCGAGCGGCTGTCCGCGCGTTTCCCTGAGCTGCCGCTATATTTCGACCTCGGCGAGCTGCGCGGGTACCACTACCACACCGGTGTGGTGTTCGCCGTGTTCGTGCCGGGTGTTGGCCAGTCGATTGCCCAGGGCGGTCGTTACGACGACATCGGCGCCGACTTCGGTCGCGCACGTCCGGCAACCGGTTTCTCTACCGATTTGAAAACCCTGGTGACCCTGGGGCGTGCTGAGATCGAGCTACCGTCTGGCGGTATCTGGATGCCTGACAGTACGGATGCAGCACTCTGGCAGCAGGTTTGCCAGTTGCGCAGTGAGGGTCAGCGTGTCGTTCAGGCCTTGCCTGGACAACCTTTGGCCGCCGCCCGTGAAGCGGACTGCGACCGGCAATTGATTCAGCAGAACGGGCTTTGGCAAGTTTCGCCACTGGCTTCTTGAGTTTTCCTGCCGGCCGCCGCCGGCACCAAGTTTGCGCGAATGAGGACAAGTGTTATGGGTAAGAATGTCGTAGTCCTGGGCACCCAATGGGGTGATGAGGGCAAAGGCAAGATCGTTGATCTGCTGACCGAACATGCTGCCGCCGTAGTGCGTTACCAGGGTGGCCACAACGCTGGCCACACGCTGGTGATCGACGGTGAGAAGACCGTCTTGCACCTGATCCCGTCGGGTGTACTGCGCGAAGGCGTGCAGTGCCTGATCGGCAACGGCGTGGTGGTTGCACCTGACGCCTTGCTGCGCGAGATCACCAAGCTGGAAGAAAAAGGTGTGCCGGTGCGCGAGCGCCTGCGTATCAGCCCTTCCTGCCCGCTGATCCTGTCCTTCCACGTTGCGCTGGACCAGGCCCGTGAAAAGGCCCGTGGCGAGCTGAAGATCGGTACCACCGGTCGTGGCATCGGCCCGGCCTACGAAGACAAGGTTGCACGTCGTGGCCTGCGTGTGGGCGACCTGCTCAACATGCCGCGCTTTGAAGACAAGCTGCGTGAACTGGTGGATTACCATAACTTCATGCTGGTGGGTTACTACAAAGAGCCAGCCATCGAATTCGACAAGACCCTGGCCGAATGCAAAGAATACGCTGAGCTGCTCAAGCCGCTGATGCTGGATGTGACTGCCGAGCTGCACGACCTGCGTCGCGCTGGCAAAGACATCATGTTCGAAGGCGCTCAAGGCTCCCTGCTGGACATCGACCACGGTACCTACCCGTACGTGACCAGCTCTAACACCACCGCTGGCGGCGTTGCTACCGGTTCGGGTGTTGGCCCTATGTTCCTGGACTACATCCTGGGTATCACCAAGGCTTACACCACGCGTGTAGGTTCGGGCCCATTCCCGACGGAGTTGTTCGACGAAGTCGGGGCGCACCTGGCTAAACAAGGTCACGAGTTCGGCGCGACTACCGGCCGTGCTCGTCGTTGTGGCTGGTTCGACGCTGTTATCCTGCGTCGCGCTATCGATGTGAACAGCATCTCGGGCATCTGCCTGACCAAGCTGGACGTGCTCGACGGTCTGGAAGCCATCAACATCTGTGTCGGCTACAAGGATGCGGAAGGTAAGGCCGTTGCTCCGACTGATGCTGACAGCTACGTAGGCCTGCAGCCTGTGTACGAAGAAGTGCCGGGCTGGACCGAGTCGACCGTGGGTGCCAAAACCCTGGAAGAGCTGCCAGCTAACGCCCGTGCTTACATCAAGCGCGTCGAAGAGCTGATCGGCGCGCCGATCGACATTATTTCGACGGGCCCGGACCGCAACGAAACTATCGTTCTGCGTCATCCGTTTGCTTGATAAGTCGTTGATGTAAAACACAAAGGCTCCTTAATCGGGGCCTTTGTCGTATTCGTCTGTCGGACGGCATGACCTTTGCTGTGAACATTAAAAAAAGCATTGCTTCCGGCGTGCTATCAATTTAATGGCGCCAAAGCAGAGGGATTTCAGATGTCGGCCGTTCTCTCGTTGTTACAAAGCCGTTTGTTGCGGCCCGTGTTCGTTACCCTGGGTATCGCCCTATTGGTGCAGGTGCTGGTGGCTGTTGCTCTGACCCGGAGCACGGTGACTGCGCTGGAAGCCGATCTGGGCCTGCGCCTGGGCGCGGACAGTCAAAAGCTCTCTGCCGAGCTCGAGCAGGCAGGGCGCGAAGTCACGTCCAGTCTGGACAGCCTCTCTACCAGTACGCGTCAGCGCCTCACGGCCGGCTTGTCCTCGCGACTGGAGGAAGAGCGGGCGCAATTGCGTTCGACCCTGGAAAAGGATCTGAAGGACTCCGCCAGCGACATGGCGCAGCTTCTGGCATCAGTCGCGCCCCGCGCCATGTGGGACAACGACGTCCCGACGCTTTCCGAATTCGCCCGCCGGGCCCAGCGCAATCCCAATGTGCTGTTCGTGGTGTATGACGACGCTACCGGCCAGCACCTGACACGCTACCTCAACCGGGAAAACCCGATCAACAAGGCGCTGCTGGAAAAAGGCCAGGGCGAGCGGGCGCTCGACAAGGTGCTGGATGCGGCGAAGAACGATCCATCGGTCTTCTACACCGAGGCTTCGATCAATCCCAATGGCGTAGAAATCGGCAAGGTCCTGATGGGGGTCTCGACCGCTTCGGTGGAGACCGATCTCACGGCCCTGGACAAGCGCTTCTCGGCGTTGATAGCCAGCAGCGATCAACTGGTGGGCGACAGTCTGAAAGGCGCGGCGGCTGACAGCGCAACGGCCATGCGCTCGCGCCTGCAGTCGGCGCAGTCCACGGCAACTGAAATGAAAGCCAATACCACCGGCACCGTGCAGGAAGCTGCAACGACATTACGCTGGCGCATCGGCGCATGTCTGGCGGTGGTGGGTTTCAGTGTCCTGCTGTTGTTGGCGGTGGTGCTCGGTCGCCGAGTGGTCAATCGCCTGAAAATGCTGATCGTAGCCATGGATGACCTGGCGGCGGGCGAGGGCGATCTGACCAAGCGCGTGCAGATCAACAGCAAGGATGAAATCGGCGACATGGCCTCGGCGGTCAATCGCTTTGTGGACAAGTTACAGCCGATCGTGCGCGAGGCGGGCGATGTGGCCCAGCGTACCGGCGTGGAAATTGGCGCCATGACCTTGCGCAACGCTGGTGCGGATGCGGCGGCTGGCATGCAGCGCGACGAGGTGGCGGAGAGTTTGCGCGCACTGTCGCAAATGGCTGATGAGGCGCAGTCGGAAAGCCACGCCATGCAGGCGGCGCTCAAGCAGGTCGTGGACATTCGTCAGGCCACCGATGAAAACACCCGCACCTCGGCGAAGGTCGGCAGCCTGATCGAGGAGCTGGCGGGTCAGGTCAATACAGGCGCGCAAGTGATCGAGCGTCTGGCACAGCAAAGTGAGCAGATTGAAGTGGTGCTGACGGTGATTCACGGCATCGCCGAGCAGACCAACCTGCTGGCGCTGAACGCGGCCATTGAAGCGGCGCGTGCCGGCGAGACGGGGCGCGGGTTTGCGGTGGTGGCAGATGAGGTGCGGGCGCTGGCGAGCAAGACGCAGAGCTCCACTGGCGATATTCAGGCGCACATCGTGGCGTTGCAGCAAGGTGCACGTGAGGCGGTGGCGGCAATCGGGCAGGCCGGGCGCCAGGCCAGTGAGGGTTTGCTGGTGCTACGTGACAGTGCGCGGTTGCAGCAGTCGGTGCAGGCATCTGTCGAGCAGGTCCATGCGGCGATCGGTCTGGCTACCCAGGCTGCCGAGCATCAGGCCCGCGGAGCCCAGGCGGTGCGCGGTCGGGTCGAGACCATTCATGTGCAGGCCGAGAAAGCGGCGCAAGCTGTCGTGGAGACCACAGCGAGCGGCAAGGTGCTCGATGGCCTGGCGGCGCAGTTGAAGGCGAGCCTGGGGCAGTTCAGGGCTTGATGCCTTAAAGATCAAAAGATCGCAGCCTGCGGCAGCTCCTGCACGGGAATATGCGTTTCCCTGTAGGGGCTGCCGCAGGCTGCGATCTTTTGCTTTATCAGCGACTCAAATACATCCGGGTCGTTAACAGGTAAACGGGCAACCCCGACACCAATATCAACAACGCCGCATAAGGCGCCGCCGCCGCAAACTCGACATTCGCGGTATGTGCCCAGACTTCCGTTGCCAGTGTATTCAGCCCGGTTGGACTCAACAGCAAGGTCGCCGTCAGTTCCTTCATCGCATCCAGGAACACCAGGGCAAAAGCCGCGCCCAGCGCCGGGAAAATGATCGGCAGCGTCACTCGGCAAAACGCGCTGAACGATGACGCGCCCAGCGTGCGTGCCGCCTCTTCAAGTTGCGGTGCCGCCTTGTTCAGGGCAGTGCGGATCGGCGCCTGGGCCAGCGGCAGAAACAGCAGGGCGTAGGCGATCAGCAGCAATGCCGATGTCTGGTAAAGCATCGGCACGTAGTGCAGGGCGAAATACACCAGGGTCAGGGCAATGACCAACCCCGGCAGGGCGTGCAGCAGATACGGCAGGCGCTCGGCCCAGATCGACAATTGGCCTTTGTAGCGCACGACCAGCAGGCCAACCGGCACCGCCAGCACCAGGCACAGTGCAGCGCCGCCCAGCGACAGTGCCAGGGAGGACAGCAATGCTTCGCCGATTGCCGTCACGGGAAAGGCTGCCGATGATCCCACTGCCAACCAGTAGGCCAGCATACCCAACGGAATCCCGCTGCCAATGATTGCCAGCAGCAGGCAATAAAGCTGTCCCGCCACAGCCCAAGGGCCCAGTTGAACCTGTTCCGCGCGTCTCGCCGCACCTTGGCCGGTGCGCACGTGTCGACCCTTGCCGCGTATGCGCAGCTCCAGCCACAACAGCGCCAGGCACAACATCAGCAGTACGGTGGAGAGCATCGCGGCGTTGGCATTGCTGAACTCCAGCTCGAACTGCTGATAGATCGCGGTGGTGAAGGTTTGCAGGCCGATGATCGACAAGGCACCGAACTCCACCAGCATGTGCAGTGCAATCAGCAACGACCCCGCCAGCATTGAAGGCCAGAGCAGGGGCAGGGTGACCTTGAAAAATACGCCCCAACGATTCTGCCCCAGCGTGCGCGCGGACTCTTCGAGGGACGGGTCAAGGTTGCGCAGCGTTGCCGCTACAGGCAGGAAAATCAGCGGGTATTTGGACAGGCTCATCACGAGGATGGCCCCGCCAAGTCCCTCGAAATGAGCGCTCAACGAAACCCAGGTAAAGCTGCTGACAAATGCCGGTACGGCGAACGGCAGGCAGAGGATCACGCCCCACAATCGTCGGCCCGGCAAATTACTGCGTTCCAGCAACCAGGCCAGCGACAAGCCGATTACCCCGCAAACAGCGGTGACCCCAATCATCAATGCGAGTGTGTTGCGCAGCAAGCCGAACACATAAGGTCGCCATAGCAAATGCAGTGCTTCTGCCCAGCCCGCCTGCCAGGCTTTCAGGCCGACATACAGCAAAGGCAGGAGGCTGAGCGCCACCAACAGCAACACGGGCAGTATCAGCCAGATAGACGGCCGCTTGCGCCGTGGCGCGTACGCGTGATGCGCGGACAGTGAGGCACCCATCAATTCAGGCCAACGTCACGTTCCAGGTCCAGCGCTTCTTCGGCGTTGCCGAGGTCGGCAGGCGTGACTTTGGGTGCTTCCAGTTCGCTGAACGGCTTGAGCCCGCGATCAGATTCCATGCCTTTGTGCAGAGGGTATTCGGCGGTGGTCTGGGTGATCACACGCTGGCCTTCCTCGCTGGCCACGTAGGCGAGCAATTGCTGTGCTTCTTTGGGGTGTTTGCTGGATTTGAGGACTGCGGCGCTGGAAACTGTGATCAGCCCGCCGACGTCGCCGCCGCTGAAATAATGCAGTTTCGAGTCGAGCTGGCCTTTTTCCCGCTGCAAGGCGAACCAGTAGTAGTTGTTCACCAATACTGTTGCCACTTCGCCATTTTCCACGGCCTTGAGTGCAACCATGTTATTGCTGTAGGTCTTGCCGAATGCGCGCAGTCCGGTCAGCCATTCTTCGGCAGCATCCATGCCGTGAACTTTGATGATCGCAACGGCCTGTTCCTGAAAGGCACCACTGGTGGGTACGAAGCCGACCTTGCCTTGCCATATTGGATTGGAGAACTCCATCACCGACTTCGGCAGGTCTTTTTCATCGACCAGTTTCGGGTTGTAGGCTACAACGCGTACCCGGGCAGTCACGCCAATCCAGGTGCCATTGCCGGCGACGTATTCCTTGGGCAGAACGGCCAGCGTGGCGTCATCCGCCTTGGCCAGCAGGCCTTGTTCACCGAGTTTGTTCAGTGGCGGCGACTCTTCGGTGTAGATCACGTCGGCGGGAGAACGATCGCCTTCTTCGACGATCTGGCTGGCGAGCTGGTTGCTGCTGCCTTTGCGCACATTGACGTGGATCCCGGTCTTGGCTTCGAAAGCTTTGGCAACCGCGTCGCCGACTTCTTTGTGTTGGCCGTTGTAGAGGGTCAGGGCAACCGGGTCGGCGGCTTGGGTGAGGGGAGTGGCGAGCGCCAGGCCTAGCAGGGTAATGGTCAGGCCGCGGCGCAGGGTATTTCGAAACATCATTCGCAGGGTTCCTCACTGTCGCATTGCAAAAACTTGCAACAATGATAAACGATATTGTTTCTCAAATGCGCTTTACAGGTTGTGTAATTCCTGTAGGAGCGAGCTTGCTCGCGATGGGCGTGAACGATGACGCGTTCTGTCTGCTGGCAAACGTCAGCCTCGAGTGCATCGTCGGAACGCCGCCCGGAGCAAGCTCGCTCCTACAGAAGAGGGTGGGGTGTTTTTCGGAAGGCCAGAAACGCAAAAACCCGCTTTCGCGGGTTTCTGTGAAATTCAAGGTCTTAACCTTGAATTTGAATTGGTGCCCAGAAGAAGACTCGAACTTCCACGACCTTGCGGTCACCAGCACCTGAAGCTGGCGTGTCTACCAATTTCACCATCTGGGCATTTATCTTCAGCGTTGTCGCTGTTGATGTGGCGCACTATACGGAGAGCTATTTGATCTGTAAACCCCTGATTTAAAAAAAATAAACCAGCACTCCAAAATGCAAAAAACCCGCTTTCGCGGGTTTTTGTGTGAGCCTTGAAATTGAACTAATCTCAAGCTCGAAATTGGTGCCCAGAAGAAGACTCGAACTTCCACGACCTTGCGGTCACCAGCACCTGAAGCTGGCGTGTCTACCAATTTCACCATCTGGGCAGTATCGGCAACGTTGTCCGTCGTCGATGGCGCGCACTATACGGAGCGTCTTTTTAACTGTAAACCCCCGACATCAAAAAAACCTGGAAAATTTCGCCGGCGGTCTTCAAAACGGCTTTTCGGTGTCGATACAGGGCTTTAGATGGGTCGTCTTAGCCTGAAATTTCCCGTTTCATTACGCCTATGCCAAACTAACCCGCATATAGACAAGGTGAAAACTCTCTAATGGCCGATTGGCAGTCCCTCGATCCCGAGGCCGCTCGTGAAGCGGAAAAATATGAAAACCCTATTCCTAGCCGTGAACTGATCCTTCAGCACCTTGCTGATCGAGGTTCGCCTGCTAACCGCGAGCAGCTGGTCGAAGAGTTTGGTCTGACCACGGAAGACCAGATCGAAGCCCTGCGCCGCCGCCTGCGCGCCATGGAGCGCGATGCTCAACTCATCTACACCCGACGCGGCACTTATGCGCCGGTGGACAAGCTCGACCTGATCCTGGGTCGCATCAGCGGTCACCGTGATGGCTTCGGCTTCCTGGTGCCGGACGACGGCAGTGACGACCTGTTCATGAGCCCGGCGCAGATGCGCCTGGTGTTCGATGGTGACCGTGCGCTGGCCCGTGTATCCGGCCTGGATCGTCGTGGTCGTCGCGAAGGCATGATCGTCGAAGTGGTTTCCCGGGCTCACGAGAGCATCGTCGGCCGCTACTTCGAAGAGGGTGGCATCGGTTTCGTGGTTGCCGACAACCCGAAAATCCAGCAGGAAGTGCTGGTCACGCCGGGTCGTAACGCCAACGCGCAGATCGGTCAGTTCGTCGAAGTGAAGATCACTCACTGGCCGACGCCACGCTTCCAGCCGCAAGGCGACGTGGTCGAAGTCGTGGGCAACTACATGGCGCCGGGCATGGAAATCGATGTTGCCCTGCGTACCTACGACATTCCTCACGTCTGGCCTGATGCCGTGCTCAAGGAAGCCGGCAAGCTCAAGCCGGAAGTCGAAGAGAAAGACAAAGAGAAGCGCATCGACCTGCGTCATCTGCCGTTCGTCACCATCGACGGCGAAGATGCCCGCGACTTCGATGATGCGGTCTACTGCGAAGCCCGTCCGGGCAAACTGCGTCTGTTCTCCGGCGGCTGGAAGCTGTACGTGGCGATTGCCGACGTATCCAGCTACGTGAAGCTCGGTTCGGCGCTGGATGCCGAAGCGCAGGTTCGTGGCAACTCGGTGTACTTCCCCGAGCGTGTGATTCCGATGCTGCCTGAGCAGCTGTCCAATGGTTTGTGCTCGCTGAACCCGCAAGTCGATCGTCTGGCCATGGTTTGCGAGATGACCATCTCCAAAACCGGCGAAATGACCGACTACTGCTTCTACGAAGCGGTGATCCACTCCCATGCCCGCCTGACCTACAACAAGGTCAGCGCCATGCTCGAAACGCCGAAAGCCACCGAAGCGCGTAAGCTGCGCGGCGAATACACCGACGTGGTGCCGCACCTCAAGCAGCTCTACTCGCTGTACAAGGTGTTGCTGGCGGCTCGTCATGTGCGTGGCGCGATCGATTTCGAAACCCAGGAAACCCGGATCATCTTCGGTACCGAGCGCAAGATTGCCGAAATCCGTCCGACCGTGCGCAATGACGCTCACAAGCTGATCGAGGAATGCATGCTGGCGGCCAACGTGGCCACCGCCGAGTTCCTGAAAAAGCACGAGATCCCGGCGCTGTACCGCGTTCACGATGGTCCGCCACCAGAGCGCCTGGAAAAGCTGCGCGCTTTCCTTGGCGAGCTCGGTCTGTCCCTGCACAAAGGCAAGGATGGTCCGTCGCCGAAGGATTATCAGGCACTGTTGGCCGGTATCAAGGATCGTCCGGATTTCCACCTGATCCAGACCGTCATGCTGCGTTCGTTGAGCCAGGCGGTGTACAGCGCCGATAACCAGGGCCACTTCGGCCTGAATTACGAGGCGTACACGCACTTCACTTCGCCGATCCGCCGCTACCCGGACTTGCTCACGCACCGGGCGATTCGTAGCGTGATCCATTCGAAGCAGAACACCCCGCACGTTCGTCGTGCCGGTGCGATGACCATTCCGAAAGCACGCATCTATCCGTACGACGAAGCGGCGCTGGAGCAGCTCGGCGAGCAGTGCTCGATGAGCGAGCGCCGTGCCGACGAAGCGACCCGCGACGTAGTGAACTGGCTCAAATGCGAGTTCATGAAAGATCGCGTGGGCGAGTCGTTCCCGGGCGTGATCACCGCCGTGACCGGTTTTGGCCTGTTCGTCGAACTGACCGATATCTACGTCGAAGGCCTGGTGCACGTCACCGCGCTGCCGGGCGATTACTACCACTTCGATCCTGTGCACCACCGCCTGGCCGGTGAGCGTACCGGTCGCAGTTTCCGCCTGGGTGACACCGTGGAAGTGCGGGTCATGCGCGTCGACCTCGACGAACGCAAGATCGACTTCGAGATGGCTGAAAAAACCATCAGCGCGCCGATCGGCCGCAAAAAGCGTGGCACCGAAGCGGCAGCGCCCGCAGCTAAAGCCGAAGCAGAGGCCCCGGCGAAAACCGGTCGTCGTCCTGCCAAGGAAAAGGCTGTAGAAGCCTATCGCCCGAGCGATGCGGCGGCGAAAAACGCCGAAGTGCGCAAAAGCCGTGAAATGAAGCAGGCGTTGCTGGCTGGAGCGAAAAGCGGCGGTAAAGCGGCGTCTGGGGGAAAGACCAGTCGGTCGACGCCTGACAAGGCCGTCGGCGGCAAGCCAGCCAAACCGAGCAAACATCGTAAAGGCCCGCCAAAAGCGGGCTCGGCTCCAGCCAAGAGTGGCGGGGCGCGTAAACCTAAGGCCAAGCCATGAGTCAGTTGGAAAAGATCTACGGCGTACACGCTGTAGAAGCGTTGTTGCGTCACCACCCGAAACGCGTCAAGCAGATCTGGCTGGCCGAAGGTCGCAATGACCCTCGGGTCCAGACACTGATCGAGCTCGCCAACGAAAACCGGGTCCAGGTCGGCCAGGCCGAGCGCCGCGAAATGGACGCCTGGGTTGAGGGCGTGCACCAGGGTGTGGTCGCGGACGTGAGTCCGAGCCAGGTCTGGGGCGAGGCGATGCTCGATGAATTGCTCGATCGCACCGACGGCGCGCCGTTGTTGCTGGTGCTCGACGGCGTGACCGATCCGCACAACCTCGGTGCCTGCTTGCGTTCGGCCGATGCGGCGGGTGCGTTGGCAGTGATCGTGCCGAAGGACAAGTCGGCGACCCTGACTCCGGTTGTGCGAAAAATCGCCTGCGGCGCGGCGGAAGTGATTCCGCTGGTTGCCGTGACCAACCTGGCGCGCACCCTGGAAAAACTCCAGCAGCGCGGCTTGTGGGTTGTCGGTACGGCGGGGGAGGCCGAAGTCAGTCTTTATGATCAGGACCTCACAGGTCCGACCATCCTGATCATGGGTGCCGAAGGCAAGGGCATGCGCCGCCTGACCCGCGAACATTGCGACTACCTGGTGAATCTGCCGATGGCCGGTAGTGTCAGCAGTCTCAACGTGTCGGTGGCGACGGGTGTTTGCCTGTTCGAGGCGCAGCGTCAGCGTAGCGTCAAAGCCAAGGCTGCCGCCAAAAAGCCCTGATCCACGTACGATCCACTGTAGGAGCGAGCTTGCTCGCGAAGGACTCAAGATCACCGCGGAGAATCAGCTTCCCCGCGTTATCGTTGACGACCTTCGCGAGCAAGCTCGCTCCTACAGTGCCTTTTAGTGTCGGGGGTTGTTCAATTAATCACCAATTACCTTGCGCCTCCCTCGCCCCTTCTCTACAATTGCGCCCCTTGCTGTGATGGCAGGCACCAACGTGTCTAGCGTCCGCAAGTCCATAAGTGTCATTCACTCCTTGTCTGACCGCTTTTGAGCGGCAGGCTACAACCCGTAAGGAGCATTCATGCGTCATTACGAAATCATCTTTTTGGTCCACCCGGATCAAAGCGAGCAAGTCGGCGGCATGGTTGAGCGTTACACCAAGCTGATCGAAGAAGACGGCGGCAAAATCCACCGTCTGGAAGATTGGGGCCGTCGTCAACTGGCCTACGCAATCAACAATGTTCACAAGGCTCACTACGTGATGCTGAACGTTGAGTGCACTGGCAAGGCCCTGGCCGAGCTGGAAGACAACTTCCGCTACAACGATGCAGTGATCCGTAACCTGGTCATCCGTCGCGACGAAGCCGTTACCGGCCAGTCCGAGATGCTCAAGGCTGAAGAAAACCGCAGTGAGCGCCGTGAGCGTCGCGACCGTCCTGAGCACGAAGGCGCTGAAAGCGTTGACAGTGATGACAGCGACAACAGCGATAACGCTGACGAGTAATCCACGGACCTTTTAAGGAGCCTATCAAATGGCACGTTTCTTCCGTCGTCGTAAATTCTGCCGCTTCACCGCTGAAGACGTGAAAGAGATCGATTACAAAGATCTCAACACTCTGAAAGCCTACGTATCCGAGACCGGCAAAATCGTTCCAAGCCGCATCACCGGTACCAAAGCTCGTTATCAGCGTCAGCTGGCCACCGCTATCAAGCGCGCCCGCTTCCTGGCCCTGCTGGCCTACACCGACAGCCACGGCCGCTGAGACCGGGCAGTCGACACGTAGCAAAGGATTGAATGCATGCGGGCCATAGCTGAGTTCATCATGCGCGGCCGTATGCAGGCCACTCTCGTAGTGGCTGGATGCGCGGCGATGCCGTTGTTGTATTGGTTGGGTGCTGCCGCCGGATGCCTTGTGCTCCTGCGGCGCGGATTGAGGGACGCCCTGGGCGTTCTTGCTCTGGGACTGCTGCCGGCATTGGCCTGGTGGCTGTACTCCGAAGATCCACGGGCACTTCTGGTGCTGCTGGGGTCTGCGAGCCTTGCGCTGGTTTTGCGCGCAAGCGAGTCCTGGAACCGCGTGCTGCTGGTCAGCATAGCGATGGGAGTGGTGTTTTCAGTGGTGTTGGGGACAGCTTTTGCTCCCCAGATCGAGATGCTGGCGCAGGCTTTGATCAAGGTCATGCCGTCGCTACTCGGTGACGTCTACCAGAAGTTGTCGGTAGACGAACAAGCGCGTTTCGCGTCCCTGATTGCACCGGTCCTGACCGGCCTGATTGCGGCGTTGTTGCAAATCGTCAGCTTGCTGAGCCTGCTTGTCGGGCGCTACTGGCAGGCGTTGTTGTACAACCCGGGCGGTTTTGGTCGCGAGTTTCGCGCCATCCGCTTCCCGCTGTTGCCGGCGATGTTGCTGCTGGCGTGCATGCTTCTGGGGCCGAACATCGGCCCACAGATGGCCATGTTGACGCCGTTGTGCAGCGTACCGCTGGTGTTCGCCGGGCTGGCCCTGATTCACGGGCTGGTGGCGCAGAAGCGACTGGCCAGGTTCTGGCTGGTGGGGTTGTACGTGACGCTGTTGCTGTTCATGCAACTGATCTATCCGTTGCTGGTGGTCTTGGCCATCGTCGACAGCCTGATTGATTTTCGCGGTCGTTCGGCACCGAAAGATGCCGATAACGCGAACGGTGAAGGTTAAAAGTTAAGAGGATTTTCACATGCAACTGATCCTTCTGGAAAAAGTCACCAACCTGGGCAACCTGGGTGACAAAGTGAACGTTAAGGCTGGTTACGGTCGTAACTACCTGCTGCCTTACGGCAAAGCTACCGCTGCGACCCCAGCCAACCTGGCTGCGTTCGAAGAGCGTCGTGCCGAGCTGGAAAAAGCTGCAGCAGATCGTAAATCGTCGGCTGAAAGCCGCGCTGCCCAACTGGCCGAGCTGGAAGTGACCATCACTGCCACCGCTGGCGACGAAGGCAAGCTGTTCGGTTCGATCGGTACTCACGACATCGCTGACGCACTGACCGCCTCCGGCGTTGAAGTGCAGAAGAGCGAAGTTCGTCTGCCGAACGGCACCATCCGCAACGTAGGCGAATTCGACGTAGCCGTGCACCTGCACGCCGAAGTTGAAGCCACCGTACGCGTTGTCGTGGTAGCAGCTTAAGCAGCACTTGTCGGCTGGCACCCTCGGGTGCTTGCCGGTAACATCGGGCACGATCCTGTTTACAGGTCGTGCCCTTTGTCTTTTTGGTAGCTCCTGTTTTCCAACCCCTGCTTTTTCTAAACAACCAAGTGGCCATGAACGATATCTCCGCTCCTGAGCAATACGATCTGCAAACCGCCGCGCTGAAGGTGCCGCCGCATTCCATCGAGGCCGAACAGGCCGTGCTCGGTGGTCTGATGCTGGACAACAACGCCTGGGAGCGTGTGCTCGATCAAGTCTCCGACGGCGATTTCTATCGACATGACCACCGTCTGATCTTCCGCGCGATCGCCAAGCTGGCCGATCAGAACATGCCGATCGACGTCGTGACCCTGTCCGAACAACTGGACAAGGAAGGTCAGACTTCACAGGTCGGCGGTCTCGGTTACCTGGGCGAACTGGCGAAGAACACCCCGTCAGTCGCCAACATCAAGGCCTATGCGCAGATCGTTCGCGAGCGGGCGACGTTGCGCCAACTGATCGGCATCAGTACCGAGATTGCCGACAGCGCGTTCAACCCTGAGGGTCGCACTGCCGCCGAGATTCTCGACGAGGCTGAGCGGCAGATCTTCCAGATCGCCGAGGCCCGACCTAAAACCGGTGGCCCGGTGGGCGTCAATGACCTGCTGACCAAGGCCATCGACCGCATCGACACCTTGTTCAACACCGACAACGCCATCACCGGGCTGTCCACGGGTTACACCGACCTCGACGAGAAAACCAGCGGCCTGCAACCGTCCGACCTGATCATCGTCGCCGGCCGTCCATCGATGGGTAAAACCACCTTTGCGATGAACCTGGTGGAAAACGCCGTGTTGCGCAGCGAAAAGGCCGTCCTGGTTTACTCCCTCGAGATGCCAGGCGAATCGCTGATCATGCGTATGCTGTCTTCCCTGGGTCGTATCGACCAGACCAAGGTCCGTTCCGGTCAGCTTGAAGACGACGACTGGCCGCGCCTGACCTCGGCGGTCAACCTGCTCAACGATCGCAAGTTGTTCATCGACGACACCGCCGGCATCAGCCCGTCGGAAATGCGCGCCCGGACCCGCCGTCTGGTACGTGAGCACGGCGAAATCGGCTTGATCATGATCGACTACCTGCAACTGATGCAGATCCCGGGTTCCAGTGGCGATAATCGGACCAACGAGATTTCCGAGATCTCCCGGTCCCTGAAAGCCCTGGCGAAAGAATTCCAATGTCCGGTGGTGGCGCTCTCGCAGCTCAACCGTTCCCTGGAGCAGCGCCCGAACAAACGCCCGGTGAACTCCGACTTGCGGGAATCCGGAGCGATCGAGCAGGACGCCGACGTGATCATGTTCGTGTATCGCGACGAGGTGTATCACCCGGAGACCGAGCACAAAGGCATCGCCGAGATCATCATCGGCAAGCAGCGGAACGGCCCGATCGGCTTTATCCGCCTGGCGTTCATCGGAAAGTACACCCGCTTCGAGAACCTGGCACCGGGTAGCTACAACTTCGACGACGATGAGTAACTATTGACGCAGGGCCTCTGTGGCGAGGGAGCTTGCTCCCGCTGGGCTGCGCAGCAGCCCCAATACCTGCAACGATACTGATTCAGGCACACCACTTTTTCTGGTTTTGCGACTGCTTCGCAGTCGAACGGGAGCAAGCTCCCTCGCCACATAGGTTGTGTGTGTCAGAGCTCCCACCAATTTCCGACCATAGCCGTCGGAATTGGTCAAAATTTGTGCTATATTCCGCGCCCGCGAAATTCAATGAAAGCCAACACCGGTTATCGACATGCAAGCAGCCAAGCCGTTATTTGACTATCCCAAGTACTGGGCCGAATGTTTCGGGCCAGCGCCGTTCCTGCCCATGAGCAGGGAGGAGATGGATCAGCTCGGCTGGGATTCCTGCGACATCATCATCGTCACCGGTGATGCCTACGTCGATCACCCTTCGTTCGGCATGGCGATCATCGGCCGGCTGCTGGAGTCCCAGGGCTTCCGCGTCGGGATCATTGCCCAGCCGAACTGGCAGTCCAAAGACGACTTCATGAAGCTCGGCGAGCCGAACCTGTTCTTCGGTGTCGCGGCCGGCAACATGGACTCGATGATCAACCGCTACACCGCGGACAAGAAAATCCGTTCCGACGACGCCTACACCCCGGGTGGCATGGCCGGGAAGCGTCCGGACCGCGCGAGCCTGGTCTACAGCCAGCGCTGCAAGGAAGCTTACAAAAACGTGCCGATCGTGCTCGGCGGCATCGAAGCGTCCCTGCGCCGTATCGCCCACTACGACTACTGGCAAGACCGTGTGCGCAACTCGATCCTGATCGACGCCAGCGCCGACATCCTGCTTTACGGCAACGCCGAGCGGGCCATCGTCGAGGTCGCCCAGCGTCTGTCCTACGGGCACAAGATCGAAGATATCACCGACGTGCGTGGCACCGCGTTCATCCGTCGTGACACGCCGCAAGGCTGGTACGAAGTCGACTCCACGCGCATCGACCGTCCGGGCAAGATCGACAAGATCATCAACCCGTACGTCAACACCCAGGACACCCAGGCCTGCGCAATCGAGCAGGAAAAGGGCCCGGTCGACGATCCGCAGGAAGCCAAGGTCGTGCAGATCCTGGCCAGCCCGCGCATGACCCGCGACAAGACCGTGATACGTCTGCCATCGGTGGAAAAGGTCCGTAACGACGCAGTGCTCTACGCCCACGCCAACCGCGTGCTGCACCTGGAAACCAACCCGGGCAACGCCCGTGCGCTGGTGCAGAAGCATGGCGAGGTCGATGTCTGGTTCAATCCGCCACCGATTCCGATGACCACCGAAGAAATGGACTACGTGTTCGGCATGCCTTATGCGCGCATTCCGCACCCGGCGTACGGCAAGGAAAAGATCCCGGCCTACGACATGATCCGCTTCTCGGTGAACATCATGCGTGGCTGTTTCGGCGGCTGCACCTTCTGCTCGATCACCGAGCACGAAGGCCGGATCATCCAGAACCGTTCCCACGAGTCGATCATTCGCGAAATCGAAGAAATTCGTGACAAGGTTCCCGGCTTTACCGGCGTGATCTCCGACCTCGGCGGCCCGACCGCGAACATGTACCGCATCGCGTGCAAGAGCCCGGAAATCGAATCCGCGTGCCGCAAGCCATCGTGCGTATTCCCTGGCATCTGCCCGAACCTGAACACCGACCACTCGGCGCTGATCCAGCTATACCGCAGTGCCCGTGAATTGCCGGGTGTGAAGAAGATCCTGATCGCTTCCGGCCTGCGCTACGACCTCGCGGTCGAGTCGCCGGAATACGTCAAGGAACTGGTGACCCACCACGTCGGTGGTTACCTGAAGATCGCCCCGGAACACACCGAGGAAGGTCCGCTCAACCAGATGATGAAACCGGGCATCGGCAGCTATGACAAGTTCAAGCGCATGTTCGAGAAGTACTCCAAGGAAGCGGGCAAGGAGCAGTACCTGATTCCGTACTTCATCGCCGCCCACCCGGGCACCACCGATGAAGACATGATGAACCTGGCCCTGTGGCTCAAGGGCAACGGCTTCCGTGCCGACCAGGTGCAGGCGTTCTACCCGTCGCCGATGGCCACCGCCACCGCGATGTACCATTCGGGCAAGAACCCGCTGCGCAAGGTCACCTACAAGAGTGACGCGGTGACCATCGTCAAGAGCGAAGAGCAGCGTCGTCTGCACAAGGCGTTCTTGCGTTATCACGACCCGAAAGGCTGGCCAATGCTGCGTGAAGCGTTGACCCGCATGGGTCGCGCTGACCTGATCGGGCCGGGCAAGAACCAGTTGATCCC
This sequence comes from Pseudomonas sp. GL-R-19, assembly GCF_019956375.1. Lineage (NCBI taxonomy): Bacteria > Pseudomonadati > Pseudomonadota > Gammaproteobacteria > Pseudomonadales > Pseudomonadaceae > Pseudomonas > Pseudomonas sp. GL-R-19. The sequence continues at coordinate 159,230 of NZ_JAHBDJ010000022.1, forward strand.
GCTGCACCAGCCGTCCACCGACAGCTACCAGAGCGCCCGTCGCAAGAACTCGACGCCAGCTGGCAGCCACAAGGTTGCAGGGGAAAAGACCACCAAGATCCTCACCCAGCACACCGGCCTGCCACCCCGCGCCAGCGATGGCGGCAATCCGTGGGACAAGCGTGAACAGGCCAAGGCGGCGGCATTCGCTCGCAACCAGCAGGCGGCCAAGGAGCGCAAGGACGCGGCCAAGGGCAAAGGCCCCAAACCGACCCGCAAGCCGGTCGTGCCGCGCTAAGCCTCGCGTGAACTGAACAGAACGCCAACCTTCGGGTTGGCGTTTTGCGTTGTGCCTGAAGATCAAAAGATCGCAGCCTTCGGCAGCTCCTACAGATAATGCATACATCCAATCAATCGCGGGTGTACATGATCGTTGTAGGAGCTGCCGAAGGCTGCGATCTTTTGATCTTCGCCACATTTATGTGCGCCAACGCCAAACCATTTTCCCGCCTCGCCCGATTTTGGTGCTGTACTGCCTCAGGCAACCGAAGAAAGCGCCAGCATTGCTGGATGGCATAAGTCTTGCGCGCTTTCCCATACGCTCTAGGCTCGCAGGAGGCACGCCGTGTCGATTCATGTCGCATTGCACCACGTTACGCATTACCGTTATGACCGCGCTGTCGAGCTCGGCCCGCAGATCGTTCGCCTGCGTCCCGCCGCTCACAGCCGCACGCGGATTCTGTCCTATGCGTTGAAAATCTCGCCCGAGCAGCATTTCATCAACTGGCAGCAGGACCCTCAGGGCAATTACCTGGCGCGGCTGGTGTTCCCGGAGAAAACCGAGGAATTGCGAATCGAAGTCGATCTGCTGGCAGAAATGGCGATCTTCAATCCGTTCGACTTCTTCCTCGAGCCCTATGCGGAAAAGATCCCCTTCGCCTATGCCGCGGATGAGCGCAAGGAACTGGCGCCGTACCTGGAAACCTTGCCCCTGACGCCGAAGTTCCAGGCCTACCTGGACGGCATCGACCGCACACCGTTGCCCGCCGTGGATTTTCTCGTCGCACTCAACCAGCGCCTGAGCGAAGACATCGACTACCTGATCCGCATGGAGCCCGGCGTACAAACACCTGAGCACACCCTCGACCAGGCTTCCGGATCGTGCCGCGACTCCGCTTGGTTGCTGGTGCAACTGCTGCGCAACCTGGGGCTGGCGGCGCGTTTCGTGTCGGGTTACCTGATTCAGCTGACCGCTGACGTAAAAAGTCTCGACGGTCCGTCCGGCACCGAAGTGGATTTCACCGACCTGCACGCCTGGTGCGAGGTGTACTTGCCTGGTGCCGGCTGGATCGGCCTGGACGCAACCTCCGGGCTGTTTGCCGGTGAAGGGCATATTCCGTTGGCCTGTAGTCCCGATCCGTCCTCTGCGGCACCGATCAGTGGTTTGGTGGAGCCCTGCGAGTGCGAATTCAGCCACGAAATGTCCGTGGAGCGGATTTGGGAAGCACCGCGGGTCACCAAGCCCTACACCGACGACCAGTGGCTGGCGATTCAAGCCTTGGGCCGACAGATCGATGCCGACCTGCTGGAAGGCGATGTGCGCCTGACCATGGGCGGCGAGCCGACCTTTGTGTCCATCGATGACCCGGACGGCGCCGAGTGGAATACCGCGGCATTGGGGCCGGATAAACGACGGTTGTCCGCCGAACTGTTCCAGCGCATGCGCAAGCATTACGCGCCCCAGGGGCTGGTGCATTTCGGGCAGGGCAAGTGGTACCCCGGCGAGCAACTGCCGCGCTGGTCGCTCAATTGCTACTGGCGTCGTGACGGCGTGCCAATTTGGCACAACAGCGCGCTGATCGCCGACGAGCAGGAAGATTATGGCGCCGACGGTGTGCTGGCCGGACGTTTCCTGGCGAGTGTCGCCGAACGCCTGAAGATTCCGACACGCTTTGTGTTTGCAGCCTACGAAGACAATTTCTATTACCTCTGGCGCGAAGGAATGCTGCCGCAAAACGTCAGCGCCGAAGACTCGCGTCTGGAAGAACCGCTGGAGCGGGCTCGCCTGCGCAAAGTATTCAGCCAAGGGCTGGACAAGGTCATCGGTCAGGTCCTGCCGCTGGCGCGCACCGCCAAGGGTGATCAGTGGCAGAGCGGGCGCTGGTATCTGCGCGACGAGCACTGCCGCCTGGTGCCGGGGGACTCGCCGCTGGGTTATCGCTTGCCGCTGGGTTCGCAGCCTTGGGTGAAGGCGGCGGAATATCCGTTCATTCATCCGCAAGACCCGAATCAGGACTTCCCGCCGCTGCCCGACACCGCGCAACTGCAAGGCCAAAGCGAAGCTGCCGAGGTACAAGAGCGCGCACCGAAGATCGACGAATCCGCCGACTGGCTGACCCGCACCGCCTTCTGCGCCGAGGCGCGGGAAGGCCGGTTGTACCTGTTCATGCCGCCGCTGGAACGGGTCGAGGATTACCTCGAACTGGTCGCTGCCATCGAAGCCACTGCCGAAGAGTTGCTGTGCCCGGTGTTGCTTGAGGGCTACGAGCCGCCAAGCGATCCACGCCTGAGCAACTTCCGAATCACCCCGGATCCGGGGGTGATCGAGGTCAACGTACAGCCGTCCGCGACCTGGGATGAGCTGGTCGAGCGCACCGAGTTTCTCTACGAAGAAGCGCGGCAGACCCGACTGACTACTGAAAAATTCATGATCGACGGTCGGCACACCGGCACGGGTGGCGGTAACCATTTCGTGCTGGGGGGCGCGACACCGGGGGACTCGCCGTTTCTGCGGCGCCCGGATCTGCTGCGCAGCCTGATCAGTTACTGGCACAACCATCCGTCGCTGTCCTACCTGTTTTCCGGATTGTTCATCGGCCCGACGTCCCAGGCGCCCCGCGTCGATGAAGCACGCAACGATGCCTTGTACGAACTGGAAATTGCTTTCGCACAAATGCCTGAAGCGGGTGAGGAATGCCCGCCATGGCTGGTGGATCGACTGCTGCGCAATCTGCTGATCGATGTGACCGGCAATACCCACCGCGCCGAGTTCTGCATCGACAAGCTCTATTCGCCGGACGGCGCCACCGGGCGCCTCGGATTGCTGGAGCTGCGTGCGTTCGAGATGCCGCCCCATGCACGCATGAGCCTGGCGCAACAATTGTTGCTGCGGGCGCTGGTCGCGCGGTTCTGGCGCGAGCCCTATGCGCCGCCGAAACTGGCGCGTTGGGGCACGGAGCTGCACGATCGCTTCCTGTTACCGCACTTTATCGAGCAAGACTTCGCCGATGTCATCGTCGACCTCAACGCCGCCGGTTATCCGGTGCGGGCCGAATGGTTCGCCGCGCATCTGGAGTTCCGTTTTCCCAAGGTTGGCGACTACGCCGTCAGTGGCATTGCGCTGGAGTTGCGCCAGGCGCTCGAGCCGTGGCATGTATTGGGTGAAGAGGGCGCGGTCGGTGGCACGGTACGTTACGTGGATTCCTCGCTTGAACGTTTGCAGGTCAAGCTCAGCGGTCTACCACCCCAGCGTTATCTGCTGACCTGCAATGGCATCCCGGTGCCCTTGCAGCCCACCGGGCGTGTAGGCGAATTCGTCGCGGGCGTGAGATTTCGTGCCTGGCAACCGGCCAACTGCCTGCAGCCCACCATCCCGGTCCACGCGCCCCTGGTGTTCGACTTGCTCGATACCTGGATGCAGCGTTCGTTGGGCGGCTGCCAGTACCACGTCGCCCACCCGGGCGGGCGCAATTACGACAGCTTGCCGGTCAACGCCAACGAGGCCGAGAGCCGGCGGATGGCGCGTTTCTTCCGCGTCGGACACACGCCAGGGAAACTTCCTATGCCCAATCTGGACATTAACGACGAGCTGCCGATGACGCTCGATTTGCGACGTTTCTAAACCGTACGCGACGCTCGGATTTTACGTATATCCGAGCGTCACGAGCCTGCGTTAGTCTGACCGTTCATTGCTGTCTGCCGAGCTTTCCATGCCTGACCTGCTAGACCGCTACCCGCTGACGGCGGGCACCTATCATGAACTGCTCGACGACAGTGGCGCCGTGCGCCCGCACTGGCGCCGGCTTTTCGAGCAGTTGCAACGCAGCACGTCGGCGCAACTGGTGCAGCGTCAGGCCCTGCTGACCCGGCAAATCCAGGAGAACGGCGTTACCTATAACGTTTATGCCGATCCCAAAGGCGCTGACCGACCCTGGGAACTGGACCTGCTGCCCCATGTCATTGCCGCCGAGGAGTGGGAGCACCTGGCGGCCGGCATCGCGCAACGGGCCAGGTTGCTCAATGCCGTGCTGGCTGACCTTTACGGTCCGCAACGGCTGATTGCCGAAGGTCTTTTGCCCGCCGAGCTGGTGTTCGGTCACAACAACTTCCTTTGGCCCTGTCAGGGCGTCAGCCCGCCTGACGGAGCTTTTCTGCATCTGTATGCCGTGGATCTGGCGCGCACCCCCGATGGCCGCTGGTGGGTGACGGCGGATCGTACCCAGGCGCCTTCGGGAGCCGGGTATGCGCTGGAAAACCGCACGATTGTGTCCCGGGCCTTTCCCGAGCTGTACCGCGATCTGAAGGTGCAGCACCTGGCCGGGTTCTTTCGCACCTTGCAGGAAACCCTGGCTCGTCAGGCCCCGAGTGACGGGGACGCGCCATTGGTCGTGCTGCTGACGCCGGGGCGTTTCAACGAAAGCTATTTCGAACATTTGTACCTCGCTCGCCAGCTCGGCTATCCACTGGTGGAGGGCGGTGACCTGACGGTGCGCGATGCGACGGTCTACCTGAAGACCCTGAGTGGTCTGTGCCGGGTGCACGTGATCATGCGTCGGCTCGACGATGATTTCTGCGACCCGCTGGAGCTGCGTACCGACTCAGCCCTCGGCGTGCCGGGCCTGCTTGAGGCCGTGCGGCAGGGGCGGGTGCTGGTGGCCAATGCTCTGGGCAGCGGTGTGCTGGAATCCCCCGGCCTATTGGGGTTCCTGCCGAAGATCAATCAATTCCTGTTCGGCGAAGAACTGATCCTGCCGTCCATCGCCACCTGGTGGTGCGGCGAAGCGCCGGTATTGGCCCAGGCCCTGGAAAAGCTGCCGGAGCTGTTGATCAAACCGGCATTTCCGTCCCAGAGCTTTGCACCGGTATTTGGCCGTGACTTGAGTGAAAAACAGCGCGAGGAACTCGCCGAACGCATGCAGGCACGGCCATACGCTTATGTGGCGCAAGAACTCGCGCAATTATCCCAGGCGCCGATCTGGCAAGCCGAAGACGGTCAACTGCAACCCCGTGCCATCGGCATGCGCGTGTACGCGGTGGCCAGCCGCGAGGGCTATCGGGTGCTGCCCGGTGGCTTGACCCGGGTCGCCGCCGATGCCGATGCCGAAGTGGTGTCGATGCAGCGCGGCGGCGCCAGCAAGGACACCTGGGTGCTGGGCGAGCGTGCGCCCAGCGGCGAACAATGGAAGGCCCAGCGCAACATCGGCGTGCATGATCTGGTGCGGCGCGATCCGTACCTGCCGTCGCGAGTGGTGGAAAACCTGTTCTGGTTCGGTCGTTACTGCGAACGTTGCGACGACAGTGCCCGTTTGCTGCGCATCATGCTGGCGCGCTATATCGACGGCGACGACCCGCAAGCCCTGCAGGCCGCGGTGGATCTCGGCGAACGGCTGATGTTGTTGCCCGATGAGGGCGAATTGCCGGAGCGCCTGTTGGCGGCGCTGCTTGGCGATGACTGGCCGTTCAGCCTGCGTTCCAACCTGCAACGCTTGCAGTGGGCTGCTTCACAGGTGCGCGGCAAACTCTCGCGGGAAAACTGGCAGGCACTGGTGGAGTTGCAGCGTGAAGCCATGGAGCTGGAAACCGAAGAGCCGGATTTCGGCGAGTTGCTGGATTTCCTCAACCGTCTGGTGATGTCCCTGGCGGCACTGTCCGGCTTTGCCCTGGACGACATGACCCGGGACGAAGGCTGGCGTTTCCTGATGATTGGCCGGCGGCTCGAGCGTCTGCAGTTTCTCAGCGGCAGCCTGGCGGCGTTCCTGCGGGGCGCCGGGGCATTCGATCAGGCCGGGCTGGAGTGGTTGCTGGAACTGGGCAACAGCAGTATCACCTATCGTTCTCGATACCTGGCGGTGGCGCAGCTGATCCCGGTGCTCGACCTGCTGTTGCTCGACGAGCAGAACCCTCACGCCGTGTTGTTCCAGTTGAAACTGGTGACCCGCACCCTCAAACGGCTCAATGATGACTTTGGTGTACCGCGTGAAGCAGCGCTGCCGCAATTGGTAGCGCGTCTGGCGCGATTCGATCTGGGCTGCCTGGAAAATCCGCTGTTCGGCGACGCGAGTGTTCGCGCCGCCATCGAGGGGCTGGCCGCATTGTTACAGGAGGTCGCTGACGTCAGCGGGCAAGTTTCCGATCGCCTGGCGCTGCGGCATTTCGCCCATGTCGATGATGTCAGCCAGCGCACGGTGTCCGTCTGATGAGCGCCCACTACCAGATTTTCCACGACACCCATTATCACTACGACAGCCCGGTGTCCCTGGCCCAGCAACTGGCGCATTTGTGGCCACGGCCTTGTGCCTGGCAGCGCTGTACCGACCGGCAATTGCAGATCAGTCCACAGCCGACCTCGCGTCGCGATGAACTGGATGTGTTCGGCAATCCGCTGACCCGGCTGGCGTTCGAGCGTCCCCACGATGAATTGCTGGTCAACGCCAGCCTCACGATCGAAGTGTTGCCCCGGCCTGTGCTGGACTTCAATCGGTCTGCGACGTGGGAAAACACTCGAAGCGCACTGACCTACAGCAGCCAACCGCTGTCCCCCGAATTGCTCGAAGCCTGCCGATACCGGTTTGAATCGCCGTATGTGCATTTGAAGAGAAACTTCGTCGAGTTCTCGCAAAGCTGTTTTCCGCCCGGTCGACCGTTACTGCTCGGCGTGCAGGCGCTGATGGAGAAAATCTTCAGCGAGTTCACCTTCGATGCCGAGGCGACCCAGGTGGCGACGCCGCTGGTGGAGGTGCTGGAGAGCCGACGCGGGGTCTGCCAGGACTTTGCTCACCTGATGCTCGCTTGCGTGCGTTCCAGAGGATTGGCGGCGCGCTACGTCAGCGGCTACCTGCTGACCCAGCCACCGCCGGGGCAGCCGCGATTGATCGGTGCCGATGCGTCCCACGCCTGGGTTTCGGTGTTTTGCCCGGTGCTGGGATGGGTGGATTTCGATCCGACCAACAATGTGCAACCGGCGCTGGAGCACATCACCCTGGCCTGGGGCCGGGATTTTTCCGATGTGTCGCCGTTGCGGGGGGTGATTCTGGGAGGAGGGAGCCACGATCCGGAAGTGCGCGTCACAGTGATGCCACTGGATTAACGCAGGTCCCCTGTAGGAGCGAGCTTGCTCGCGAAAAACGATAGGGCACCGCGTTTCTCCCGGTTTCCCGCGTCATCGTTAACGACCATCGCGAGCAAGCTCGCTCCTACAGAGGATCCGGTGGGCCTGATCAGATCATCGGGCCCTGAGGGTCTCAGGCGTCGGGCGCCTGATCTTTCGGTGCTTCAACATCACTTTCTGCGGCCACTTTACCTTCTGCTTCCGGGTTCAGTGCGGCTGCTTCTTCTTCAGCTGTAGCTTTCTTGCGCTGAAGCTTTTCCTCTTTCTTCTGCTCCTTGGCCAAGTCTCTCTGACGTTTGGCGAAGGAATAATTAGGTTTGGCCATGGGCGATCCTCTGGGGTCGAAGGTGAGGTTGAGCGGCGCATATTCTGCCCTGTATCGGTGCCAAGCCGTTAGCTGGGTTTTTGCTCGGCCCATTTTGGCGCTGTGGACGGTTGCCAGGCATCCAGAGCATCGAGCAGGGTTTGTGGCGATTCGCTCACTTGCAGCATGTCACGGTGCTGCCCGCGAACGAAGCCTTCGCCGACGATATGATCGAGAAAAGACGTCAATTTGCTGTAGAAACCGTTCACTTCCAGCAAACCCAGCGGTTTGCCGTGGTAGCCGAGCTGGCCCCAGGTCCAGACTTCAAACAGTTCTTCGAGGGTGCCAAGGCCACCGGGCAGTGCGATAAAGGCATCGCTGAGCTCGGCCATCCGCGCCTTGCGCGCGTGCATGCCATCGACGACTTCCAGGCGAGTCAGGCCACTGTGGCCGATTTCCTTATCCTTGAGGCTTTGGGGGATGATGCCGATCACTTCACCGCCGGCCGCCAGGGCCGCATCGGCGACGATGCCCATCAGGCCCACGGCGCCACCGCCATACACCAGGGTCAGCTTGCGCTCGGCCAACGCCCGGCCAAGGGCCACGGCTGCTTCGCGATAAGCCGGGTTGGTGCCGGTGCTGGCACCACAAAATACACAAACGGATGTTAAAGACATGCCTTGCTCCATGTTCGCTCAGGGCCACAGAGTAAAGGCAGGCGCACGGCACTCCAAGGGCTAGACTTGGTTTTCCGGGGTTTCGTACGTACCGCTGGCGCCGCAGGCGTAGGCGGCGAGCAAACTGCACAACAGGCTGTTGATCGACATGACAGGCGTTCCATTTGAAGGGGACGGCCTGATGATAGGCCCGGGCCAGACACTTGGCCGGTAGATATTTCGTATCGGCGTCATAGTCCAAAAGTTGTATACAATTTTTGATTCAAGTCATATGAACTTGCGAAGTTTTCAGGCAGTCTTCTGTTCGTTCGCGATTTCGTTAACCCTGCCTTGGAGATTCACCATGTTTGCCAAACTTGTTGCGGTATCCCTGTTGACACTGGCCAGCAGCCAATTGATGGCTGCCGAGTGCAAGACCACCATTGACTCCACCGATCAAATGTCCTTCAGCACCAAGGCCATTGAAATCGACAAGAGCTGCAAGACCTTCACTGTCGAGCTGACTCACACCGGCAGCTTGCCGAAGAACGTCATGGGCCATAACTGGGTGCTGAGTAAAGAAGCCGACATGCAGCCGATCGCCACCGACGGCCTGAGCGCTGGTATCGACAAGAACTACCTGAAAGAAGGCGACGCCCGCATCATCGCTCACACCAAGATCATCGGCGCTGGCGAGACAGACTCGGTGACCTTCGATGTGTCCAAGCTGGATGCCGCTGAAAAATATGGCTTCTTCTGCTCGTTCCCGGGCCACATCTCGATGATGAAAGGCACCGTGACCCTGAAGTAATCGAATCGCAGTCATAAAAAAAGCGTCCGTAGTGGACGCTTTTTTTTGCACTTGTAGGAGCTGCTGCAGGCTGCGATCTTTTGATCTTGAACATCAAAAGATCGCAGCCTCGTTTTACTCGACAGCTCCTACACGCTCCTGCGCGCAGGCGTTACGGCGCAAACGGCATCACGCGCTTGTGATGGGTCTTGTTGTACGTATCGACGATGATATTGAACGCCTCTTCACGCACCGGGTTGCCATGCAGGAATGCATCGATCTCGGCATAAGTCACGCCGTGGGAGGCTTCGTCCGGTTTGCCGGGTGACAGGTCTTCCAGATCGGCGGTCGGGACTTTCTCCACCAGCGACTCCGGCGCGCCGAAGCTGCGGGCGATGGCGCGGACCTGGTTTTTCACCAGGCCACTCAGTGGTGCCAGGTCGCAGGCGCCGTCACCGAATTTGGTGAAGAAACCCATCACCGCTTCCGCCGCGTGATCGGTGCCGATCACCAGGCCCTGGGTTGCGCCGGCGATGGTGTACTGGGCGACCATGCGCATGCGCGCCTTGGTGTTGCCGAGCACGAAGTCCACCGACACCGCATGTTTGCCTTCGAAGGCCGCCACTTCATTGGCCAGGGATTTGACCGCCGGGCCGATGTTCACGGTGTGGCGCTCGTCCGGTTTGATGAAGTCCACCGACGCCTGGGCGTCGTGCTCATCGAACTGGGTTTCGTAGGGCAGGCGCACGGCGATGAACTTATAGGCGGCATCACCGCTGCGCTGGCGCAGTTCACGGACGGCCCGTTGGGCCAGCAGGCCGGCGGTCAGGGAGTCGACACCGCCACTGATGCCCAGTACCAGGGTCTTGAGCCCGGAGTTGACCAGGCAGTCCTGAATGAAGGTCACCCGCCGGGCGACTTCGGCCTCAAGGGCGGCTTCGTCGGCGAATGGCGGCTGGACCTTGAGCTGTTCAGCAATCTCACGCTGTACGGCTTGCATGAATTCACTCCTTGTTTGATGTACTTGAAAGGGCGGCAGGAACCTGGAAAACGTGTCGCAGGTAAGCGACGAAATTCGGGTCTTTGCAGTGTGTCTTGCCTGGCTCGTCGGAGATCTTCGCCACCGGCTGGCCGTTGCAGGCGGCCATTTTAAGCACGATGTTCATCGGTTCGACACCCGGAATATCACAGGTCAGGTTGGTGCCGATGCCGAAGCTGACATTGATCCGACCGCGCAGCGCCCGGAATATCTCCAGGGACTTGGGCAGGGTCAGGCTGTCGGAGAACGTCAGTGTCTTGCTCATCGGGTCGATGCCGAGCTTGTGATAGTGGGCGATGGCTTTTTCCGCCCACAATACCGGATCGCCTGAATCGTGGCGCAAACCGTCGAAAAGCTTGGCGAAAAACAGATCGAAATCGCCGAGGAAGGCATCAATGGTGATGCAGTCGGTCAGGGCAATCCCCAGCAGGCCACGGTATTCGCGGACCCAGCAATCGAGGGCGGCGATCTGGCTGTCGATCAGCCGTGGGCCGAGTTGCTGGTGCGCCATGATCCACTCGTGGGCCATGGTGCCCAGCGGTTTCATGTCCAGCTCCCGGGACAGATGCACGTTGCTGGTGCCGACGAAGCGTCCGGGGAAGTCATGCTTGAGCACATTCACCACTTCTTCCTGTACGCGATACGAGAAGCGACGGCGCGTGCCGAAATCGGCCACCTGCAATTCGGACAATTCATCGCTGCTGGCATTGGCACTCAGCCAGTCGAACTTGCGGTAGAGCTGCTCGCGGGCCTGCTCCAGTACGATTTCACGGTAGCGATAGCGGTTGCGCACCTCGCTGACCAGCGCCAGCAGCGGCACTTCGAACAGGATCACATGCAGCCAAGGGCCCCGCAGGCGGATAAACAGCTCACCGTTTTCGATGCCGGTGTGGATGTAGCGCAGGTTAAAGCGGAACAACCCGAGAAAGCGCAGGAAATCCGGCTTCAGGAAGCTGATGCGCTCCAGAAAGCTCAATTGATCGGCGCTCAGGCTCAGTTCGGCCAAGCGCTCGATCTGGAAGCGGATTTCCGCCAGGTAGGGGCACAAGTCCTCGCTGTTGCGGCAACGAAACTCCCATTCGACTTCGACGTTCGGGTAGTTGTGCAGCACCGCCTGCATCATCGTCAGTTTGTAGAAGTCGGTGTCGAGCAGGTTCTGCACGATGCGATCGGCAAACACACTCTCGCTCATAACGGGAATCTCCAGCGTTGCAGCGGTATTGAACAATGGCGTTAGTGGCGCATATCAGTAGCAAGGAATGCCAGCGATTTTTTGGCCGCTGCAATTCCCCTGTGGGAGCGAGCCTGCTCGCGAATGCGGTTTGTCAGTCACATTGATGCTGGATGTGCCGACGCCTTCGCGAGCAGGCTCGCTCCCACAAGGAATGCGCCAAGGCTCAATGTTGTGGGGCATCCGGATTGTCGATCTGCTCCAGCATCCACTTCACGAAGTCCCGCACTTTGGGCACTTCCGCCGAGTGCTCCGGGTATGCAAGGTAATAGGCGTCCGTGCTGGGCATTGCATGCTGCCAGGGAATGACCAGCTTGCCGTCAGCCAGTTCCTCTTCCACCAGAAAGCGCGGTAGCAACGCCACGCCGCAACCGACCTGGGCGGCGCGGATGCACATGTAAAAGGTTTCGAAACGCGGACCGTGGTAGCTGTGCTCGGTGTGGTAGCCCTGATGCTCGAACCAGTCGTGCCAGGCCTGGGGGCGGGAGGCGTTTTGCAGCAGTACCAGATCGGACAGTTGCGTCGGATCGGTGAACGGTTGGGCAGGCAGGCTGCCCGGGGCGCATACCGGCACCAGCTCTTCGCCGAACAGCTTCAGGCATTCGGTGCCGGGTCGCGAGCCCTGGCCGAAGTAGAACGCCAGATCGCTGCGACCTTGCAACAGGTCGTCGGCCTCCTGTTCGCTGCACAGGTCCAGGTGGATCGACGGGTGCCGCAGACGCCAGCCTTTCAGGCGCGGCACCAGCCAGCGTGCGCCGAAGGTGGGAGGCGTCGAAACCCGCAGGACTTCTGTTTCGCCACCGTAGGAACGCAGGTAATGGGTCGACATCTCGACCTGCGTGAGGATTTTTCGCACCTCAACCAGATACAGATCGCCCGCCGGCGTCATCTGCAGGCGGCGGCGCACCCGGCGAAACAGCAGGTGTTGCAACAGCTCTTCGAGTTGCGCAACCTGTTTGCTCACGGCGCTTTGGGTCAGGTTCAACTCTTCGGCGGCCCGGGTGAAGCTCAAGTGCCGGGTGACGGCCTCGAAGCACTGCAACGCAGCGATCGATGGCAAGTAGCGTTTATTCAGCATGGGCGGTCCTTGGTTCTTGTTTCTTATTGCCAGCAATGCACAGCATGAATAAACGGAATGATATCTCTCTTAATGGTCGTTTGTTGAGTAACCTCCGGACAGCTAAAACTACAGGTCTGATCAGCCGTGAATTTCCGGCTGCACGTGTTCTGTCTTTTGCTTGAGGAGTGACCCATGGTTGCCGCATTGCTTGATCGTCTAGGTGTGAACCCGGCCCTGTACCAGAATGGCAAAGTGCCGGTGCATTCGCCGATCGATGGCAGCAGGATCGCTGCCGTGAACTGGGAAGGCGCTGCTGAAGTCGAGCAGCACATCAGTCGCGCAGATCATGCGTTCGAACTCTGGCGCAAGGTTCCGGCGCCGCGCCGTGGCGAACTGGTGCGACAACTGGGTGACATCCTGCGTGAATACAAGGCCGACCTCGGCGAGCTGGTGTCCTGGGAGGCTGGCAAGATCACCCAGGAAGGCCTGGGTGAAGTTCAGGAAATGATCGACATCTGCGACTTCGCCGTCGGTCTGTCGCGCCAGTTGTACGGCTTGACCATCGCCTCCGAGCGTCCAGGCCATCACATGCGTGAAACCTGGCATCCGCTGGGCGTCGTCGGCGTGATCAGCGCATTCAACTTCCCGGTCGCGGTCTGGGCCTGGAACGCCACGCTGGCACTGGTCTGCGGCAACCCGGTGATCTGGAAACCGTCGGAAAAGACTCCACTGACCGCACTGGCTTGCCAGGCGCTGTTCGATCGTGTGCTGAAGAACTTCAGCGATGCGCCACCGCACCTGAGCCAGGTGATCGTTGGCGGTCGCGATGCCGGCGAAGCCCTGGTCGATGATCCGCGTGTCGCGCTGGTCAGTGCCACCGGCAGCACCCGCATGGGCCGTGAAGTGGCGCCGAAAATCGCCGCACGTTTCGCCCGTAGCATCCTGGAGCTGGGCGGCAACAACGCAATGATCCTCGGCCCAAGCGCCGACCTGGACATGGCCGTTCGCGCGATCCTGTTCAGTGCCGTCGGCACCGCCGGTCAGCGCTGCACCACCCTGCGTCGCCTGATTGCCCATGAGTCGGTAAAAGAAGAAATCGTCACCCGCCTGAAAGCCGCGTACTCGAAAGTACGTATCGGCCATCCGCTGGAAGGCAACCTGATCGGCCCGCTGATCGACAAGCAAAGCTTCGACAACATGCAGGACGCGCTGGAACAGGCCTTGAGCGAAGGCGGCCGGGTGTTTGGCGGTGAGCGTCAGTTGGAAGACAAGTTCCCGAATGCCTACTACGTGTCGCCGGCCATCGTCGAAATGCCGGAGCAGAGCGATGTGGTCTGCCACGAAACCTTCGCCCCGATCCTGTACGTGGTTGGCTACAGCGATTTCCAGGAAGCCCTGCGCCTGAACAACGCCGTACCACAAGGCCTGTCCTCGTGCATCTTCACCACCGACGTGCGTGAAGCCGAGCAGTTCATGTCGGCGGTGGGCAGCGACTGTGGCATCGCCAACGTCAATATCGGCCCGAGCGGCGCTGAAATCGGTGGTGCATTTGGTGGCGAGAAAGAAACCGGCGGTGGTCGTGAATCCGGCTCCGATGCATGGCGCGGCTACATGCGCCGCCAGACCAACACCGTGAACTATTCGCTGGAGTTGCCGTTGGCGCAGGGTATTACGTTCGATTGATTCTCTAATCGAACAACATTCCCTTGTAGGAGCGAGCTCGCTCGCGAAAAACGTCAGGACAACGCGTTTATGCAGCAAGCACGCGTTATCGTTGACGTCCATCGCGAGCAAGCTCGCTCCTACAGTTTGTTAGGTTTCTGTTGGAGTCTGGCAATGCCGTTACGCGAAGAGTGTCTGTGGGAAAAACTGACGCCGCAAAGGCCGGACAATTCGGCCCTCAAGGGGGAGGTCAAAGTGGATGTCTGCGTCATCGGCGCCGGTTTTACCGGTTTGTCGGCGGCGGTGCATCTGCTGGAACAAGGCAAGACCGTTTGTGTGCTGGAGGCCCATCGCGCCGGCCACGGTGGTTCAGGGCGTAACGTCGGGCTGGTCAACGCCGGGATGTGGATTCCACCGGACGAGATCGAAGCCGGGTTTGGCACGCAAGTCGGCAGTCAGCTCAACCGCATGCTGGGTGCGGCACCATCCCTGGTGTTCAGCCTGGTGGACAAGTACGACATCGATTGCCAGTTGCGCCGCGAAGGCACGCTGCACATGGCGCACAACGCCCGTGGGGAAGCCGACTTGCGCAGTCGTGAAGAACAATGGAAACGCCGCGGGGCGCCGGTGGAATTGCTCACTGGTCAGGCCTGCGAACAAGCGACGGGCACGAAAAAGATCGCCGCCGCGCTGCTCGATCGCCGCGCCGGCACGCTCAACCCGATGGCCTACACCACGGGGCTGGCCAAAGCGACCATCGGCCTGGGCGGTCAATTGTTCGATCATTCCCCGGTCACCCGACTCGAACGTCAGGGCCAGCGTTGGTCAGTGCAAACCGCCCAGGGTTCGGTCATGGCTGAGAAAGTGGTGATTGCCTCCAATGCCTACACCGAAGGCGACTGGACGGAGCTGCGGCGCAATTTCTTCCCTGGGTATTACTACCAGGTGGCTTCGGCCCCGCTGACTGAAGAGGCTGCCCGGCAAATTCTTCCCGGCGGCCAGGGGTCCTGGGACACCCGCCAGGTATTGAGCAGTATTCGTCGGGATAAAGACGGACGCCTGCTGCTGGGCAGTCTCGGTAATGGCAATCAGAAACCGGCCTGGTTTCTCAAGGCCTGGGCCGACCGGGTACAGCAACACTATTTCCCGTACCTCAAACCGGTGGAGTGGGAGTGCACCTGGACCGGTTGCATCGCCTTTACCCCCGATCATTTGATGCGCCTGTTCGAACCAGCGCCCGGTTTGGTGGCAGTCACCGGCTACAACGGGCGGGGCGTGACCACGGGAACGGTGGTCGGCAAGGCCTTCGCCGATTACCTGTGTAACGGAAATCCTCAAGCGCTACCGATTCCTTTCGCGCCCATGCAGCCATTGGCCGGGGTGGGGTTGCGCAGCTGTCTGTATGAGGCGGGATTCTCGCTGTATCACGCAGGCCAGTGCCTGCGGATCGTGATCTGAAGGTTGATTTTTGCAGTGGGAAGCGGCGCTTTTTCGATCTGCGGCTAGCCTGTAGTGGTGCGGGTTGTAGCAGTCCCGCACCAGCAGTGTGCACTTCGGTGACGCACGATGTTACAGGCTGGTTGCACGTCGTTTAAAGCCGCGGTTGCAATGATGGCGCAGGCGGGTTGCGCCTCAAAAAAATAATGGTTCTACCTTCCGCGGTTTAGACGGTTGCACGCCCAATGAAAATGGGCCCGAAACAGTCGAAATAACAAGAAAGCAGCGACTTTTTTCAGAATAAAAAACCGATGGCACGGCCCTTGCTCTGAGCATTCAGTGAAGTCGCAGTGCCAATTAAAAAAAACCATGGAGCACCACCTCATGTCCCAGACGTTTTACAAGAAAGGCTTTCTGGCCCTCGCAGTGGCAACTGCGCTGGGTGTTTCTGCGTTTGCTCAGGCTGACATCAAGATCGGCGTAGCGGGACCAATGACAGGCGCCAACGCGGCATTTGGCGAACAGTACATGAAGGGTGCACAGGCGGCGGCCGACGCGGTCAACGCAGCGGGCGGCGTGAACGGGGAAAAAATCGTACTGGTCAAGGGCGATGACGCCTGCGAACCGAAGCAGGCCGTGACAGTCGCCAAGGACCTGACCGAAAAGAAAGTCGTTGGTGTGGTAGGCCATTTCTGCTCCTCGTCGACCATCCCGGCCTCCGAGATCTACGACGAAGCCGGCATCATCACGATCACCCCGGGTTCCACCAACCCCAAGGTCACCGAGCGCGGCCTGAGTGCCATGTTCCGCATGTGCGGGCGTGACGACCAGCAAGGTATCGTGGCTGGCGACTATGTCGTCGACGTGCTCAAGGGCAAGAAAGTCGCCGTACTGCACGACAAGGACACCTACGGTCAGGGTCTGGCGGACGCCACCAAGGCTCAGTTGGAAAAACGCGGCGTGAAGCCTGTGCTGTACGAGGGTCTGACCCGCGGCGAGAAAGACTTCAGTGCCGTCGTCACCAAGATCCGTGCGGCCGGTGCCGACGTAGTCTACTTCGGCGGCTTGCACCCGGAAGCCGGTCCACTGGTTCGGCAGCTGCGTGAACAGGGCCTCAAAGACGTCAAGTTCATGTCCGATGACGGCATCGTGACTGACGAACTGGTGACCACCGCCGGTGGCCCACAGAACGTTGATGGCGTACTGATGACCTTCGGCGCCGACCCACGCCTGCTGCCAGACAGCAAGACCGTGGTAGACGCTTTCCGCAAGGCCGGCACCGAACCTGAAGGCTACACCCTGTACGCCTACGCATCGGTCCAGACCCTCGCTGCCGCCTTCAACGGCGCCAAGTCCAACAAGGGCGAAGACGCTGCTGCCTGGCTGAAGAAGAACCCGGTCAAGACCGTCATGGGCGAGAAGACCTGGGACAGCAAGGGTGACCTGAAAGTCTCCGACTACGTGGTTTACCAGTGGGACAAGGAAGGCAAATACCACCAGCTGGAAACACAGAAGTAAGGGCTGACTCAATCGGGTGCCCTCCAGATCCCTTGCAGGAGCGGGCTTGCCTACGAAGGCGGACATGCAGACGACAACCTGGTCGAATGTTCAACCGCTTTCGCTGGCAAGCCAGCTCCTACAGGGGGCGGTGGTGGCCTGCCTGATCGTGGCTGACATTGCTCCGACGTAAATCTGTATTTTCCTTAGAAGAACCGCACAGCCACATGTGCAGGTTCTCATTGCGTGAGATTGCGTTATGGATGGTATTTTCCTGCAGCAACTGGTCAACGGCCTGACCCTAGGGTCGGTCTATGGCCTGATCGCCATCGGCTACACAATGGTCTATGGCATCATCGGCATGATCAACTTCGCCCACGGCGAGGTTTACATGATTTCCGCTTACCTCGCGGCAATCAGTCTGGCTCTGCTGGCATACTTCGGTATTGAATCCTTCCCTCTGTTGATGCTCGGCACACTGATCTTCACCATCGTCGTCACGGCAGTGTATGGCTGGGTCATCGAGCGTGTTGCCTACAAACCCCTGCGTAACTCCACCCGACTGGCCCCACTGATCAGCGCCATCGGCATCTCGCTGATCCTGCAAAACTATGCACAGATCGCCCAGGGTGCCCGCCAACAAGGCGTTCCGACACTGCTGACGGGTGCATGGCGAGTAGACGTCGGGACCGGCTTCGTCCAGCTCACTTACACCAAGATCTTCATTCTGGTCGCAGCGTTTGTCGGGATGGGCCTGCTGACCTATGTCATCAAGTACACCAAGCTCGGCCGCATGTGCCGCGCGACCCAGCAAGACCGCAAGATGGCCTCGATCCTGGGGATCAACACCGACCGCATCATTTCGTACGTGTTCATCATTGGTGCGGCGATGGCGGCCCTGGCCGGCGTGCTGATCACCATGAACTACGGCACGTTCGACTTCTATGCAGGCTTTGTCATCGGCATCAAGGCGTTCACCGCCGCGGTGCTCGGCGGGATTGGCTCGCTACCCGGCGCCATGCTCGGCGGGATCATCCTCGGCATCTCCGAGTCGCTGTTCTCCGGTCTGGTCAACTCGGACTACAAAGACGTCTTCAGCTTCTCGCTGCTGGTTCTCGTTCTGGTCTTTCGGCCCCAAGGCCTGCTCGGCCGTCCTCTTGTGTCGAAGGTGTAAGCGATGTCTTCAACCACTGAAAAAACCATTGATATCAAAAGAAGCCTGGTTGACGCGATTCTTGCCGGCCTCGTGGCCCTGATTGTGTTCGGCCCGATTGTCGGCATCGTCCTCGACGGCTACGGCTTCAACTTGCAGCCCACTCGCGTGGCCTGGATTGTCGCTATTGTCATGGCCGGTCGTTTTGCCTTGAGCCTGTTCCTGCAAACCCCAAAGGGCCTGAGAATTCTCGAGGGCTTTGAAACCACCGGCTCCGGGGTTCATGTACTGGCGCCTGACTACAAATCCCGGTTGCGCTGGATCATCCCGCTGCTGATTGTCATCGCCGTGGTGTTCCCGTTTTTCTCCAACTCCTACCTGCTGGGCGTGGTCATCCTCGGGCTGATCTACGTATTGCTGGGGCTGGGTTTGAACATTGTGGTCGGCCTGGCCGGCCTGCTCGACCTGGGTTACGTGGCGTTCTACGCCATCGGCGCCTACGGCCTGGCGCTCGGTTATCAATACCTGGGGTTGGGTTTCTGGACGGTGTTGCCACTGGCGGCGATCACCGCCGGCCTGGCCGGTTGCATCCTCGGTTTCCCGGTGCTGCGCCTGCACGGTGACTACCTGGCGATCGTGACCCTGGGCTTCGGTGAAATCATTCGGTTGATCCTCAATAACTGGCTGTCCCTGACCGGCGGCCCGAATGGCATGGCAGCGCCGTTGCCAACCTTCTTCGGCATCGAGTTCGGAAAAAGGGCGAAAGAAGGCGGGGTGCCGTTCCATGAGTTCTTCGGTATCGCCTACAACCCTGACGTGAAGTACTACTTCATCTACGCCGTGTTGTTCCTGGTGGTCCTGGCCGTGCTGCACATCAAGCATCGCCTGACCCGCATGCCTGTCGGCCGCGCCTGGGAAGCCCTGCGCGAAGACGAAATTGCCTGCCGCTCCATGGGCCTGAACCACGTACTGGTCAAGCTCTCGGCATTCACCATCGGTGCTTCGACTGCCGGGCTGGCCGGAGTGTTCTTCGCCACTTACCAGGGCTTCGTCAATCCGACGTCGTTCACTTTCTTTGAGTCGGCGCTGATCCTTGCCATCGTAGTACTCGGCGGCATGGGCTCGACCATAGGTGTCGTCATCGCGGCATTCGTGCTGACCGTGGCTCCGGAACTGCTGCGTGGCTTCGCCGAATACCGCGTGCTGCTGTTCGGCATCCTGATGGTATTGATGATGATCTGGCGACCGCGCGGCCTGATTCGGATCAGCCGTACCGGTGTGACCCCGCGTAAAGGAGTAGCGCCATGAGCGAAGTCGTACTCAGTGTCGAAAAGCTGATGATGCACTTCGGCGGCATCAAGGCGTTGAACGATGTCAGCCTGAAAGTCCACCGCAATTCGATCTTCGCCCTGATCGGGCCCAACGGCGCCGGCAAAACCACAGTGTTCAACTGCCTGACCGGGTTCTACAAGGCCTCCGGCGGCAAGATCGAACTCAATGTGCGTGGTCAGCAGACGAACGTCATCAAATTGCTGGGTGAATCGTTCAAACCGACCGATTTCGTGTCGCCTAAATCGTTCGCCAGTCGGCTGTTCTACAAGGCGTTCGGCGGCACCCACCTGGTGAACCGCGCCGGACTGGCGCGTACGTTCCAGAACATTCGCCTGTTCAAGGAAATGTCGGTGCTGGAAAACCTGCTGGTGGCACAGCACATGTGGGTCAACCGCAGCATGCTGGCCGGCATCCTCAATACCAAGGGCTACCGCAAGGCCGAAAGCGATGCGCTGGACCACGCGTTCTACTGGCTGGAGGTGGTGGACCTGGTGGATTGCGCCAATCGCCTGGCCGGTGAACTGTCCTACGGCCAGCAACGCCGCCTGGAAATCGCCCGTGCCATGTGCACCCGTCCGCAGATCATCTGCCTTGACGAGCCGGCCGCCGGCCTCAACCCCCAGGAAACCGAAGCGCTGAGCGCGATGATCCGGCTGCTGCGCGACGAGCACGATCTGACCGTGGTGCTGATCGAACACGACATGGGCATGGTAATGAGCATTTCCGATCACATCGTGGTGCTGGACCACGGCATCGTCATCGCCGAGGGCGGACCCGATGCGATTCGTAACGACCCGAAAGTGATTGCGGCCTACCTGGGCGCCGATGAAGAGGAAGTGGTGCTATGAGCAAACCCATCCTCGAACTCAAGGAACTGGATGTGTTTTACGGGCCGATCCAGGCCCTGAAGAAAGTCTCGCTGCACATCAAGGAAGGGGAAACCGTCAGCCTGATCGGCTCCAACGGCGCCGGCAAGTCGACCCTGTTGATGTCGATCTTCGGCCAGCCGCGGGCGGCGGACGGGCAGATCCTCTATCAGGGTGTGGACATCACCCACAAGTCGTCCCACTACATCGCCTCCAACGGCATCGCGCAATCGCCGGAAGGGCGGCGGGTGTTTCCCGACATGACCGTCGAGGAGAACCTGCTGATGGGCACCATCCCTATCGGTGACAAGTACGCCAAGGAAGACATGCAACGCATGTTCGAGCTGTTCCCGCGGCTCGAAGAGCGGCGCACCCAGCGGGCGATGACCATGTCTGGCGGCGAGCAGCAAATGCTCGCCATCGCCCGGGCACTGATGAGCCGGCCCAAGTTGCTGCTGCTCGATGAGCCGAGCCTGGGTCTGGCGCCGATTGTGGTGAAACAGATCTTCGCGACACTGCGGGAACTGGCCAAGACCGGCATGACCATCTTTCTGGTGGAGCAGAACGCCAACCACGCCCTGCGGTTGTCGGACCGGGCGTACGTGATGGTCAACGGCGAAATCCGGATGACGGGTACCGGCAAAGAATTGCTGGTCAACGAGGACGTGCGTAACGCCTATCTCGGCGGGCACTGAGTTTCAGTGGTTATGCACAAGCCCCTGCGCGCAATCGCCGGGGCTTTTTTGTCTCTCAAATCCACCAATCCCCCTGTAGGAGCAGCCGGTCGACGCTCGATTGCTCGCGAAGGATTCAAGGGCAACGCGTTTTTCCAGAATGCGCGCGTTTTCGTTAACGTCCATCGCGAGCAAGCTCGCTCCTACAGAGTTTTGTGGCGGGCCCCGAGGAATTGTGGAAAACAATATTCCCAAGCTCGCAAAGCGCGACATAAAGCCGCTGCAAATAGTTGTTTTGTCACAGTTTTGACTTGTCCCCGTTTGCTGTGGAGCCGGCTGTGAATAACGTGGGAGTAGCTGGCTGTAGGCCTTTAAAGCCGTGGCTTGTAGAGGTGTGGTTGTTTTTTGAACAGGTGCTTTTGCGCAACTTCAAGGCCGCTTTGTCAACCTTTTTGTTCGGGACGAAAGTGCGTGGAATCGGCATGGACAAGCCTGTGGATAAGTCTGTGACTAAACTCTGGAAAGACCCGGCTGAAGGCCGTGGTTACTGGCTTGGCGCCATCGCGGGTTTGACCCGTCAGTCGCGAAAATGGCCAAGGGCTACACAGCTGGCGGTTGAGGGTCAAGCAAAAAAGTTTTAAAACCCCGCGCAAAGCCGTGTGGATAGCGGCTTGCAGCTTTTCCACTTGCCCCCAAAGACTGTGGACCGGCCTGTGGATAACGTGCGCGCACATGGCTGCAGGCCACGTTGGTCGAGGGCTTGCAAGGATTGATCGATTTTTATACAGAAAGTGCGGTGAACGTAGGAGCTGCCGCAGGCTGCGATCTTTTCCACAGGCGCACGGCAAGATCAAAGGATCGCAGCCTGCGGCAGCTCCTACGGGGCAAAGGTTGCCGGTATGAGCGTGGCCGGGCATGCTGCCTGCTGATTTTCTATTCCAATGGCTGGCGATCAGCCGAAGCAAGGAGAACACGATGTCCAACACCCTGTTTATTACCGGCGCGACTTCCGGTTTTGGTGAAGCCTGTGCCCGTCGTTTTGCCGAGGCCGGCTGGAAACTGGTGCTGACTGGCCGTCGTGAAGAGCGTCTCAATGCGCTGTGCGCCGAACTGTCGAAGCAGACCGAAGTCCATGGCCTGGTGCTCGATGTGCGTGATCGCAAGGCCATGGAAGAGGCGATTGCCAATCTGCCGCCATCCTTCGCCAAACTGCGCGGGTTGATCAACAACGCCGGGCTGGCCCTGGGCGTTGACCCGGCGCCCAAGTGCGACCTGGACGATTGGGACACCATGGTCGATACCAACGTCAAAGGCCTGATGTATAGCACCCGTCTGCTGTTGCCACGCCTGATCGCCCACGGTCGTGGTGCCGGCATCGTCAACCTGGGGTCCATCGCCGGCAACTACCCGTACCCGGGCAGCCACGTGTATGGCGCGACCAAGGCGTTCGTCAAACAGTTCTCCCTGAACCTGCGCTGCGACCTGCAAGGCACGGGCGTACGGGTCAGCAACATCGAGCCGGGCCTGTGCGAGAGTGAGTTCTCGCTGGTGCGTTTTGCCGGTGACCAGGAGCGCTACAACGCCACCTACGCCGGCGCTGAGCCGATTCAGCCACAAGATATCGCCGAGACCATTTTCTGGGTCCTCAATGCGCCAGCGCACATCAACATCAACAGCCTGGAGCTGATGCCGGTGAGCCAGACCTGGTCCGGGTTTGCTATCGAGCGCAAGTCTTAAGACCGCATAATGGCCTTTCGCGAGCAGGCTCGCTCCCACATGGATCGCATTGAACCTGTGGGAGCGAGCCTGCTCGCGAAGGGGCCGGAATTGGCAGTGGAAGGCATCAGCTAGACTCCTTCCTCAAGCAGCCCGCCACACCCGGCGGTCTAGAGGTTTTAGAGGAGATCAAGTGAGTAATCGAGGCGAGCAGTCGCTGCTCAAGCAATCGACCTTCCTGATGCTCGCCGTGACATTCGCCGGGATCATCACCGGTTTTGTTTCGGGCGCCCAATCCATCCTGTTCGATGGCTTTTTTTCGTTGATCGCGGCCTTCATCAAGGTCCTGATGCTGATCACCGCGAGGTTGATCGCCAAGGAAAGCAACCAGCGCTTCCAGTTCGGTTACTGGCACCTGGAACCCATGGTGCTGCTGATCGAAGGCAGTTTCCTGTTCCTGGTTGCCATTTATGCCTTTCTCAACGGTGTGTTCGGCATCATCAGTGGTGGCCGCGAGGTCGAGCTCGGCCTGGTGATCCTCTACGCGGCGGTGTTCACCGTCGTTGAGCTGATTTATTTTTTCTACGTCCGCCATCGCAATCGCACACTCAAATCATCGCTGATCCAGTTCGACAACATCAGTTGGCTGGTGGACGCGATGCTATCGGCGGGACTGCTGGTGAGTTTCCTGATCGCGCTGCTGCTCAAGACTCAGGGTTACGACAAGTGGGCAGTGTATGTCGACCCGATGATTCTGATTCTGCTGGCCCTGGGCATGCTTCCTCCAGCGTTCAAAATCCTCGGG
Organism: Pseudomonas sp. GL-R-19; assembly: GCF_019956375.1. NCBI lineage: Bacteria > Pseudomonadati > Pseudomonadota > Gammaproteobacteria > Pseudomonadales > Pseudomonadaceae > Pseudomonas > Pseudomonas sp. GL-R-19. Next base: position 182,818 of record NZ_JAHBDJ010000022.1, read on the forward strand.
CCGGCATTGCGCGATGTGTTGGGGATCGTCCCGGATCAACTGGACGACAAGGTGCGTCGGGTGATGGAGGTGGCGAAGGTCGAGCATGGCTTCGACGACTACATTTCCTACGTGCAGAAACACGGCAGGGCCTGTTTTATCGAGATTCACATCGTATTGCCGAAGGATTACTGGCTAGACGGAATAGGGCAGCTGGACAGTTTGCGCGAGGAGATTTCCGCGAAGCTCGGTAAGCCGGATGCAGCGCGATGGCTGACCATCAGTTTTACCGGGGATCGCAAGTGGACCGAGTGACTGGATTGCCCCAGGCCACAAAGTCAGCCGAGATATTGCGCCAACCCGCGATAACAGGTCGCCAAGTGATAGGGCGTGGTCGACGGCATGTCGCGGCGGCTGACTTCACCGTGCTCGTCACGGCACTCAAACCAGCCGCCGGCATGCAGCGAGTGTTGCTGTAACGCCTGTAATTGACGCAGTACATCCGCTTCGCTGTCCGGGCGCAGCGTCAATGCGCGCAGGTATTCAGCCTGGGCCCAGATACGCTGCGTGGCGTCCCGGACGCCGCCATCCGGTCCGAAGTCGAGCATCGCCCGCACAGCGCCAGTCTGCTGATCGATGCCCACCTGCTCGGTAAAGGCGAAGGCCCGCGCCAGATCGGCATGCAGCGCCGAATGGCGTAACAGCGGCGAGGATTCCAGCAGGAAATACCACTCGAACTGATGCCCGGGTTCAAACCAGTTATCCACAGACCCCAGCGGCTTTTCCATCAACACGCTGTGTTGCGGATCGATGAAGCGCGCGTGCATGGCTGTGCATAACTCGACGAGCGCCTGTTGCACGTCGAGGTCTTCACGCACCGACAGGGTAGCGAGGAAAGCTTCGGCCAGGTGCATCAGCGGGTTTTGCAAAGGGCCGCTGTCCAGCGCTGCCCAGTCGCGGTCGAGCGTGGCTTCGTACAGACCGTCGTCCGTGGCGAAACGCTGCGCAATCACTTCCAGCGAGGCGTTGAGTACCGACTCCACCAGTGGCTCGCGAACCTTGTCCCAGTAATGGGCGCAGGCGAACAGGATGAAGGCGTGGGTGTAGAGATCCTTGCGCTGATCCAGCGGCGTCCCTTGTGCATCGACGCTGTAGAACCAGCCACCGTGCTCGGCATCGTGGAAGTGCCGCTGCAAGGAGCGGAACAACGCGGCGGCACGCTCTTCGGCGCCCGGCAGCTGACCGATCAGGCTGGCAAACAGATACAACTGCCGCGCACAGGCCATGGCCCGGTAGCGTTGCGGTGGCAGCGGTTGGTGTCCGGCATCCAGCGCCTCGTAGGGCAACGCCATGTCGGCGTTCCAGCCCGGACCTTGCCAGAGCGGCACGATGACGTTCAGGAAGTGCTGTTGCACCGAGGCGAACAGGGCGGTCAATTCAGGCTGAGAGGCGGAGCGGGAAACAGGCGGCATTGGCTGGCGTCGTCACGGCAGGGGCGATTGCGCGACATGTTAGCAGAGAGGCTGACTCGACGGATGCGATCCTCGTAGGAGCTGCCGCAGGCTGCGATCTTTTGATGTGGATTTTGAATGCAAGATCAAAGATCGCAGCCTGCGGCAGCTCCTACAGGGAGGGGGTTAGCCCGCCAGCAACCACACCCCGGTCGCCGCCGATGCCGCACCCGCCAGTCGAACCAGCGGTGCTGCGGCCTGCGGCAACACTCGCACCAGCGCGTAACCCGCCGTGTGCAATACCATCGTCGCCGCGACGAAACCTGCAGCGTAGGTCCACGGACTCGACATGTCCGGTAATTCCAAGCCATGCGCCACGCCATGAAACAGCGCAAACAACGCCGTCGCACCCACCGCCATCACCAACGGTGGACGCACCGCCAACGCTACTGCCATACCCAGCGCCAATACCGAGGCGGCAATCCCGCTCTCCAGTGCCGGCAGGTTCAGTCCTTCAAAACCCAGCAGTCCGCCGATCAGCATGGTGCTGACAAAGGTGCACGGCAGCGCCCAACGCGCTGCACCTTGCTGCTGTGCGGCCCAAAGGCCGACCGCGAGCATCGCCAGCAAATGATCGAGACCGCCAAGGGGATGGCTGATGCCGGCGATCAAGCCGTTGTCACCGTGCCCCGGATGAGCGAAGGCCAGGGCCGGAGTCAGCAGCAGGGCCAGGGCACCGAGAGTGCGCTTGAGTGTCATGGATAAGCTTCCTTGTTGAAGTCGTGATCAGGCAGCGGTCAGCAAACCCTGGCGTTCGATGAAGGCGATGATCTGTTCCAGACCCTGGCCGGTTTTCTGATTGCTGAAGACAAACGGCTTGCCGTTGCGCATGCGCTGGGTGTCGCTGTTCATCATCTCCAGCGAGGCACCGACCAGCGGCGCGAGGTCGATCTTGTTGATCACCAGCAAATCGGATTTACAGATCCCGGGCCCGCCCTTGCGCGGCAGCTTGTCGCCGGCCGAGACGTCGATCACGTAGATGGTCAGGTCCGACAGTTCCGGGCTGAAGGTCGCGGAGAGGTTGTCGCCCCCGGACTCCACCAGAATCAGGTCCAGCCCCGGAAAGCGGCGATTGAGTTGATCCACGGCTTCAAGGTTGATCGAGGCGTCTTCGCGGATGGCCGTGTGCGGGCAGCCACCTGTTTCCACGCCGATGATGCGCTCCGGTGCCAGGGCTTCGTTGCGCACCAGAAAGTCGGCGTCTTCGCGGGTGTAGATGTCGTTGGTCACGACGGCCAGGTTGTAGCGCTCGCGCAGGGCCAGGCACAGGGCCAGGGTCAGGGCGGTTTTGCCGGAGCCGACCGGGCCGCCGATGCCGACACGCAGGGGTTGTGTGTTCATGTGATTCTCCAAAATAACAGGCCCTAGGAACGGAACAGACGGCTGTACTGGCGCTCGTGGGCCATGCACGCCAGGGACAGGCCGAAAGCGGCACTGCCGTAATGATCGGTATCGATTCGGGTGGCGTTCTGTTGAGCTTGTTGAAGCAGCGGCAACAGTTCGCTGGTCAGGCGCTGGGCGGCTTGCTGACCCAGGGGCAGGGTCTTCATCAGCACTGCCAACTGGTTTTCCAGCCAGCTCCACAGCCATGCGGCCAGGGCGTCCTGCGGGCTGATCTGCCAGGCGCGTGCGGCCAAGGCCCAACCCAGGGCCAGATGTGGCTCGCTGCGTTGTTCGAGGAAGGCTCGGGCCGGCACGTCAAGTTCCGGCAAGCCATTGAGCAATTGCTGCAACGAGTAGCCCATTTGCCGGCTCTCCTGATGCAACTCGCGGGTTTCGCGACTGGCGCGGTGTTCCTCGCAACGTTGCAGCAATTCACCCCAGTTGTCCTCGCTGGCGGCCAGGCAATGTGCGAGCAGCAACGGTGCTTCGAAGCGTGCCAGGTTTAACAACAACTGATCGCTGATCCAGCGCCGGGCGCTGTCGGGATCATTTACGCGGCCGTTATCCACCGCCATTTCCAGCCCTTGGGAGTAGCTGTAGCCACCAATCGGCAATTGCGGACTGGCCAGGCGCAACAGCGCCCAGGCCGGGTTCATGGGCGGACACCGAACTGGTGCAGTTTCGGCGCGTAGTTGAAGTCTTCATCGCCGTGGCGCGAATGATGATGACCACCGCCGTAGGCGCCATGTTCCGGCTGGAACGGGGCCTCGATGTTCTCGGCATGGGCGCCGAGTTGCTCGAGCATGGCCTTGAGCACGTAATCGTCGAGCAGGCGCAACCAGCCTTCGCCGACTTGCAGGGCGACATGACGATTGCCCAGGTGATAGGCCGCGCGGGTCAGTTCAAAGGTATTGGCGCAGGTGACGTGGAGCAATTGTTCGGGGCGGGCGCAGACACGTACGATTCGCCCGTCTTCGGCTTGCAGGCATTCGCCGTCATGCAACGGCGGCTGGCCGCGCTGCAAAAACAACCCGACGTCTTCGCCCTCGGCACTGAAACAGCGCAAACGGCTTTTGCTGCGGGCTTCGAACGTCAGGTGCAGTTCGGCGGCCCAAACGGGTTGAGGGTCGATTCTGCGATGAATCACCAGCATCGGAAGGCTTCCAGCAATGGACAATGCTCAGGCTAGAGCAAGGGGCTTGCCAATCGACATGATGCGTAGGAAATGGCTGAAGGAGACGTGGGACTGGTATTGATGGAGTGAGCTTTTTGGTTGAAGTTGGTGCGTTGATTTTGATCTGCGCACCAAGATGATGCTATGCGGGACATCGTAGGAGCGAGCTTGCTCGCGAAAGCGGTTTGTCTGTCACATGAATGTCGAAGATGTCGAAGATGTCGAAGATGTCGAAGATGTCGAAGATGTCGAAGATGTCGAAGATGTCGAAGATGTCGAAGATGTCGACGCATTCGCGAGCAAGCTCGCTCCTATAAAGGGCGTTACTCGGTGCTGCCGAGCCCTTGCCAATGCTTGAGGCCGATAAAGATAAACCGCAGTTGCTGGGTGATTTTCGCCTGGGGCGTCAGGTGCTCGGGCAAGGCTTCGGCTGGCGGATCGATGATGTCCGGCAGGGTGGCGAACACGCTTTTGACGATCAGGTCCGCCATGACACTCAGGTCGGCGATGTCCAGATGCTGCAGCTTCGGCATCAGTGACAAGTCCGCCGCCAGGTCCGAACTGATGTCTTCACGCAAACGGCCGATGGCCTGGCGCACCGGCAGCGAACCGCCGTATTGCTCACGGGCGAGAAACAGGAACTGCGAACGGTTGGCGCTGACCACGTCGAGAAAGATCCGCACCGAGGCATCGATGATGCCGCCCATCACGAATTCGTTGTGTCGTACCAGGCGAATGGTTTCGCGGAATGTCTGGCCGACTTCGCTGACCAGCACCAGGCCCAGTTCATCCATATCGGCAAAATGGCGGTAGAAACCGGTCGGTACGATGCCGGCGGTTTTCGCGACTTCGCGCAGGCTCAGGCTGCCGAATCCTCGGCCTCCATCCATCAGATGCCGGGCAGCATCCATCAGAGCGTTACGGGTTTGTCGTTTCTGTTCGGCGCGGGGCAGCATCGCAAGGGTGTTTTCTGGACAGGGACGCGGCGCACTCTAGCAAATCGTCTTTGCCGGCGTCGAATGACTGTAGGGGGGATCAAGCAGGGAAGTGCGGCATCTATCAAGCGGATCGCTGAAAAGTCAAAAGCCCAATCCGGGGATTGGGCTTTTTTTCAGGGCGGCCATAGGGCTTAGCTCGCGGCGCTGTTGCGTTCGATCACACGGTCACCACCGCCTTCGGCGAGGGTTTGACCTTGTGGGGTGCGATCCGAACCGCCTTCAGCGAGGGTTTGACCTTGTGGGGTGCGATCCGAACCGCCTTCAGCGAGGGTTTGACCTTGTGGGGTGCGATCGGAACCGCCTTCGGCGAGGGTCTGGCCTTGTGGGGTGCGTTCGGAACCATCGGCAGCCAGGGTCTGGCCTTGTGGAGTACGGTCCGAGCCATCCTGAGTGATCAGGCCTTTTTCTTTCAGGCGATCATTACCACCTTCGGCAAGGGTCTGGCCTTGTGGGGTGCGTTCGGAGCCATCGGCGGCGACGGTCTGGCTGAACACCGAGTGGTTCTGTTTCACTTGTGGAGTGGCCTGGTCAGCGGCTGGCAGGGCAAAAGCAGTGCTGGCCAGCATCGAGAGGGTAAGGCTAAGCAGTAGTTGGCGTTTCATGATTGTTTTGCTCCTCGGGAGGGCGAATAAGTGGGTACGAGAACAATGCTACTCTCGATAAGTCGATATGAAAGTTCATAAACGCAATGGTAATAATCAACGGAATTGATTGTTTGCTGCGCAGGCTCTAGGTCGGGCGTCTCCGGCGAGTTGTTGTGCACCGATGTGGGTATTTTCGACCCGCCTTTGGCATGCAAAAGTGCAGGGCCGGTAACGCCGAATGACTGATTGGTCAGTATTGGACTGGGCGAAATCGGCGAAATCGGTCTATCGATTAAACCTGCCGGTTTTTTATCAGTCGTAGACTTTATGGCGTGTCGCTTGCGGCTCACCGTTTCACATGTGCGTCGCAGTCGGGGCGCTCAGTCGTATCAGGAGCCCTGTGCAATGACGCGCACTCAAAAGATGTTTGTCTGGACCCTTTCCACTTTCCTTACCTTGTTGATGGTGCTGGTATTGATCATCGTGTTCTTCGACTGGAACCGGATCAAACCGCCGCTCAACGCCAAAGTTTCCGAAGAGCTGCACCGTGCTTTTGCTATCAATGGCAATCTTTCGGTGGCCTGGCGGCCCGAGCCCGATGAAGGCGGCTGGCGCGCCTGGGTGCCGTGGCCCCACGTGGTGGCTGAAGACTTGAGCCTGGGCAATCCCGACTGGTCGAAACAACCGCAGATGGTCACCCTCAAACGGGTAGAACTGCGTATTTCACCCCTGGCGTTGCTGGCGCAGCGGGTGGTGATCCCGCGTATCGATCTCACCGAGCCGAATGCCGAGCTGCAACGCCTGGCTGACGGGCGCGCCAACTGGACCTTCCAGTTCGATCCCAAGGACCCGAACGCCGAGCCTTCCAGCTGGGTGGTGGATATCGGCGCGATCGGTTTCGACAAGGGCCACGTCACCCTCGACGACCAGAGCCTGAAGACTCGACTCGACGTGCTGATCGACCCCTTGGGCAAACCGGTTCCGTTCAGCGATATCGTCGGCGATAAAGCGGCGAAAGCCGCGCAGGAAAAGGGCTCGTCGCCCCAGGATTATGCGTTCGCCCTTAAGGTCAACGGCCAGTACCACGGCCAGAAACTCGCGGGCCAGGGCAAGATTGGCGGGCTGTTGGCGCTGCAGGACGCGGCACGGCCGTTTCCGCTTCAGGCACAGGTGAAGATCGCCGACTCCAGCGTCGAATTGGCCGGTACCCTGACCGATCCGCTTAATCTAGGCGCCCTGGACCTGCGCCTGAAACTGGCCGGCACCAGCCTGGGCAACCTCTACCCGCTGACCGGCGTGATCCTGCCGGACACGCCACCCTATGCCACCGACGGCCACCTGATCGCCAGGTTGCACGAGGCAGGTGGCGCAGCGTTCCGCTATGAGGAATTCAACGGCAAGATCGGCGAGAGCGATATCCACGGCAATCTGACTTACGTGGCCAGCCAGCCACGGCCAAAACTCAGCGGCTCGCTGTTGTCCAATCAATTGTTGTTCGCTGACCTGGCACCGCTGATTGGTGCCGACTCCAACGCCGAACAGAAGGCCCGTGGCGGTGACAGCAAACAACCGGCCGATAAAGTGCTGCCGGTCGAAGAGTTCAAGACCGATCGCTGGCGCGATATGGACGCCGATGTCGAGTTCACCGGCAAGCGCATCGTGCACAGCGAAAAACTGCCGTTCAACGACCTCTATACCCATCTAGTGCTCACCGATGGCGTGCTCAGCCTCGAGCCGCTGCGTTTCGGCGTGGCCGGCGGCAAGCTGGATGCGCAGATTCGCCTGAACGGCCACACCGATCCACTGGAAGGCCAAGCCAGGCTCACGGCGCGAGGCTTCAAGCTCAAGCAGCTGTTCCCCGGCTTCGAACCGATGAAAACCAGTTTTGGCGAACTCAATGGCGATGCTGATATCAGCGGGCGCGGCAATTCGGTGGCCAAACTGTTGGGCAGCGCCAATGGCAATCTGAAAATGCTGATCAACGATGGCGCCATCAGTCGCGAATTGATGGAGCTGGCGGGCCTGAATGTCGGCAACTATGTGGTCGGCAAGATCTTTGGCGACAAGGAAGTGAAGATCAACTGCGCAGCCGCTGACTTCGGCATCCAGTCTGGCCTGGCGAGTACCCGCTTGTTTGTATTCGACACCGAGAACGCCATCGTCTACATCGACGGCACCGCGAGCATGGCGACCGAACAGCTGGACCTGACCATCACTCCGGAATCCAAGGGGTGGCGCCTGATTTCATTGCGCTCGCCACTGTATGTGCGCGGCAAGTTCATCAAGCCCGATGCCGGGGTCAAGGCCGTGCCGTTGATGCTGCGCGGAGCCGGGATGGTGGCGCTGGGCGTGATCGCCGCACCGGCGGCAGGTTTGCTGGCGCTGGTGGCGCCGAGTGGGGGGGAGGCGAATCAATGCGCACCATTGCTGGAACAGATGAAGGCGGGCAAGGCGCCTGTCACCGTCAAGTCAACCAAGTAATCGGGCGCCTATAAGGGTCCCATCGCGAGCAGGCTCGCTCCCACAGGGGATCTGTGCATGCAGGACTAATGTGGGAGCGAGCCTGCTCGCGATGGCGGTTTTGCAGTCACTGCATTTGGTTGCTTATGCCAAAGCATGCCCGGACAACAATGCCTCTTCGCGCAGCCATGCAAAAAACGCCCGAACCGGCGGATGACGTTCGCGTCCCGGCACGCACAGTGCGCTGTATCCGGCGCCATCGACCTGGACTTCCCCCCGGTAAGGCAACAACAACCCACTGGCCACGCTTTCCGACACCAGAATATTGCTCGCCAGCACCAGACCTTGCCCGGCAATCGCCGCTTGCAGGGCGTAGTGCTCTTCGTCGTATTCGCGCACGGCGGGTCGGCCGCTCAGCCAGGTTTCGCCGGATTGCGCACACCAGGCCTCCCAGCCGTGGGCATAGAGTTTGGAGTTGTGCCAGCGCACGCTGATCAGCGTCGGGGCGCGACTCGACGCCAGGGCCACTTGTTCGGGCGAACCGTAGACGCCGAAGGTTTCATCGAACAGGCACTGGCCGTACAGGTTGGGGTAGCTGTCGAGGCTGTAGCGCAGCACCAGATCGACACTGGCGTCCTGATGCAGGTCGATGACTTCGCAGTGGGTATCGAGGCGTACGTTGATGTTCGGGTGCCGGGCGTAGAAGCGCCCCAGCCGTGGCACCAGCCACAGGGCAGCGAAGGCGGCAGTGGTGGAGACCGTCAGGCTGGCACCGCTGCGTTGAGGGCGCAGGGTGTCGACGCTTTGAGCCACCTCCAGAAAAGCCCCGTGCAGGCTCTGGAAGAGCCGTTCGCCGCATTCGGTCAGGCGCACCTGGCGTGGCAGGCGCTCGAACAGCGGCACACCGAGCCAGGTCTCCAGAGAGCGGATCTGATGGGACACCGCCGTCGGGGTGACTGACAGTTCTTCGGCGGCAGCCTTGAAGCTCAACAGGCGTGAGGCGGATTCAAAGGCGCGCAGGGCGGTCAATGGCAGCGAGGCAAACATTGAGGACTCCATAGATGAAATGGATTCATCTTGACTGATTTTTGCTCATTTGAATGGACGTAGCGGTGAGCTTCAAGCTGCAAGTCACAAGCTGTTTGAGTTTAGTCCCTGAGGAGATTCAGATGAGTAAAATTCTTGCCGTTCATGCCAGCCCCCGTGGTGATCGCTCGCACTCCCGCCGTTTGGCCGAAGTGTTTCTGTCGGCCTGGCAGGCCCGTTATCCCCACTCACAGTTGACCCGACGCGAAGTCGGGCGGGCGTTGATACCGCCGGTCAACGAGGCGTTCGTGGCGGCCGCGTTTTACCCCGAGCCCGACGTTCGGCCACTGTCGATGCAGGCCGACCTGGCGCTCAGCGACGAGCTGGTTGGCGAACTGCTTGACCATGATGTGTTGCTGATTTCCACGCCGATGCACAACTTCAGCGTACCGAGCGGCCTCAAGGCCTGGATCGATCAGGTCGTGCGCATCGGGGTGACCTTCGATCACACCCTGGACAATGGCGTGGCCCAGTACCAACCGTTGGTGCAGGGCAAAAAAGCCCTGATCATCACCAGTCGTGGCGGCTTCGGTTTTGGCCCGGGAGGCGAGCTGGAAACCATGAACCATGCCGACAAGCTGCTGCGCACGGTGCTCGGATTCATCGGCATCACGGACGTCACCGTGGTGGCTGCCGAGGGCGAAGAGTCCGCCGAGCGCACATTTGAAATTTCCGTCGCCGAGGCTGAGCAGCACTTGCTGGCGCTGGCCGGGGAGTTCTAGATGGCCTGGCTGTTTCTGCTGGTCGCCGCCGGGTTCGAAGTCACTTTCGCCATGGGCATGAAGTACGCCGAGGGCTTCACCCGGCCCTGGCCTTCGCTGATCACGGTGGTGGCCGCTGTGGGCGGGATCTACTTCCTGACCCTGGCCATGCGCGAGTTGCCGGTGAGCATCGCGTACCCGATCTGGACGGCTATCGGTTCGCTGGGCACGGTGTTTCTCGGTTTCGCGCTGCTGGGCGAAAGCCTGACCGTGATCAAGCTGGTCTCGGTCGGGCTGATCGTGGCGGGCGTGGCGGGGTTGAAGTAGGGCTGATGACATAGACTTGTCATCTTCGCTGGCGATGCTTGGCGGATGTCTTGCATCCCGCCTTGCGTCACCACCCGACCACCAGGATGTCCGCCCATGTCGCAAGGTTCTGCCCCGCGCTACCCGTTGGTGCTGGTCCCGGGAATGCTCGGGTTTATCCGCCTGGTGCTTTATCCCTACTGGTACGGGATCGTCGAGGCGTTGCGCCGTGGTGGTGCCGTGGTGTTCGCGGTGCAGGTCTCGCCGCTCAACTCGAACGAAGTGCGCGGCGAGCAACTGCTGGTACGTATCGACGAAATTCTGCGGGAGACAGGGGCCGACAAGGTCAACCTGATCGGCCATAGCCAGGGCTCGCTGACCGCCCGCTATGCCGCCGCCAAGCGTCCTGACCTGGTGGCATCGGTGACCTCGGTGGCGGGGCCGAACCACGGCTCGGAGCTCGCCGATTATCTGCACAGGCATTATCCCCATGACAGCGTCCGTGGTCGTTTGCTGTGCTTTTTGCTGCGGATGGTCGGCGCGTTGATGGCTTTGCTGGATACCGGTTACCGCGGACCGAAGCTGCCGGTGGATATCCCTGCATCCCATCACTCCCTTACTACCGCTGGCGTGGCGCTGTTCAATCAGTGCTATCCACAGGGCTTGCCTGAAACCTGGGGAGGTCACGGTGCCGAAGAGGTCAACGGCGTGCGCTATTACTCCTGGTCCGGCACCTTGCAGCCAGGTGTTACCGATCGCGGTCGCAATCTGCTGGATGGCACCAACCGCAGTTGCCGGTTGTTCGCCAAAACCTTCGTCCGCGAAGCCGGGCATTGCGACGGCATGGTCGGGCGCTACAGCTCGCACCTGGGGACGGTGATTGGCGATGAGTATCCGCTGGATCACTTCGATATCGTCAACCAGTCGCTGGGGCTGGTGGGCAAGGGGGCCGAACCGATCCGGTTGTTTGTCGAGCATGCGGCGCGGCTGGCGGCGGCAGGTGTCTAGACCGCATTGATGCTTATCGCGAGCAGGCTCGCTCCCACAAGGGGTATGCAGTGAACACATTATTTGTGAGCGTTGGAGATTAAATGTGGGAGCGAGCCTGCTCGCGATGGCGTCAGATCAGGCAACACTGACCTTACGGCCCAACACCGTCGTCCAACGTTCGGAAACAATCACCCCACCCAAGGTCAGCACCCCGCCCACCAGGTGATACATCGCCAGCTGTTCATGCAGCACCACCGCCGCAATCAATGCGGTAATCAACGGCAGCAAATTGAAAAACTGCGTGGTCCGGCTCGGCCCTAAACGTACCACGGCCTGCATCCACGCCAGCGGCGCGACCATCGAAGCCAGCAGACAGGCGTACAGCACCAGCGGAATGTTCTGCAGGGTCGGGCCGACTTTCGGTGAGGCGAGGAACAGCGGAAACAGCACCAACACGGCCACCAGCACCTGCAAATACAGGAGCACCAGCGGCGGCAGCTTCAGCTGCCATTTTTTCAGCAAGGTGCTGTAGACCGCGTAGGCCAGGGTGGCGATCAGCATCATCGCGTCACCCAGGTTGACCCCGTGTTCCAGCAATGCGCCAAGGCTGCCGGACGACACCACCACCAGGACACCGGCGAACGACAGCACCGCACCGGCCAGGGCCCCCATGGTCAGGCGCTGGCCGAGGCTGATGATCGCCATGGCGAGCGACATCAGCGGCATCAGCGACAGGATGATGCCCATGTTAGTGGCCGAGGTCAGACTCGCGGCGAAGTACGCGAGGCTTTGATAAACGGCCATGCCCAGCACACCGAGGACAAAGATCTTGCCCAGTTTCGGGCGGATCAGCGGCCAATGGGCGAGCACCGGTTTGAGCATGAAGGGCGTGAACAGCAACCCGGCCAGCAGCCAGCGGTAGAAACCGATCTCGGCAGGGAAGATCGCCCCGGCCGACATTTTGGTGATCACGGTGTTGCCGGCCCAGATAAGAATGGCCAGCAGGGGGTAAGCGTATTGCATCGGGAAAAACCAGAACGTTAATGAGGGGCAATTATCCGCCTGTCTGGATACAAGCCTATACTTCAATCCAGACAACCGGCCCTTGATGACGGACAGTATGAGCAGTAAACACATCGACCTGCTGGATTTCAGCGAACTGCCGTCGGCGGTGTACTTCCGCTACGCCGATTTCGACGCCCACGAATACGCCGCGCCCCACCGGCATCCCTGGGGGACGCTGGAATACGCGGCCCACGGAGTGCTGCACATGGACGTCGATGGCAGCCGCTTCATGTCGCCGCCGCAATACGCGGTGTGGGTGCCGCCGCAGATCGAACACAGTTTCTACAGTCACCAACCGGTCAACTACCGTGCGGTGTGCCTGGCCCCCAAAGTGTGCGCCGATCTGCCGCCGCGAGCCTGCACCCTGGCCATCAGCGACATCCTCAAGGCGATCCTCAAGGACTTCGCCGCCCGTGACGTGAAAATCCCCGAGCAGGCTGCGGACCAGCGTCTGGCCCAAGTCCTGGTGGACCAACTGCAACAGGCACCGGTGCACGAGTGCTACCTGCCCTACGCCAGCAGCCCGGGACTGCTGGGGATTCTGGAGTCATTGCAGGCCGAGCCGGGGGATAACCGAGCGCTGTCGGAATGGGCTGCACGCATTCATGTCAGCGAGCGCACCCTGGCGCGGCAGTTCGTGCGGGAACTGGGCATGAGTTTCGGTGAGTGGCGCCAGCGCCTGCGGTTTCTGGCGGCGATCGAGGCGCTGGATAGCTCGCGCAGTGTTCAAGAGATCGCCTTCGACATGGGCTACAGCACCGGCTCGGCGTTTATCGCGATGTTTCAGCGCCAGGCCGGGTGTACGCCGGAGCAGTATCGCCGCAGCCACCTGGAGAACAGGAAGGTGTAACAGGGGTTGTCTACACTCCAGTTCAAGGCCGTGCCCCTCGGTGTGGCGACCAGGAGAAAACTCCATGAAGATGATGCGTGTCCCTTTGTTGATGATCGGTTTGCTGCTCTGCTCCCAAGGCTTCGCCGCCACAGCCCAACAGGAAAAGATGACTACCTGCAACGCCGACGCCACCGCGAAAAGCCTCAAGGGCGACGAGCGCAAAGCCTTCATGAGCACTTGCCTGAAGGTTGCACCGGCGGCAAACGATGTCGGCAAGGCCCTGACCCCACAGCAAGAGAAGATGAAAACCTGCAACGCCGACGCCGCCACCAAAGCCCTCAAGGGTGACGAGCGCAAGGCGTTCATGAGCGATTGCCTGAAGAAAAAATAAACATTGAGCCGATTGATGTGGCAGCTGCGAGGGCCTCATCGCGAGCAGGCTCGCTCCCACAGTGGGACTGAGTGCACAGGACAAATGTGGGAGCGAGCCTGCTCGCGATGAGGTCGGTCGCAGCACTGCAAAAGAACCTGACCCCCCACTAAGGTCGCCCCACACAATCCCTAGTGCTCGCACCGGATCGCTGGCAGACTGCCAATCCTTTTTATGCCGTTCGTTTTTGAGGCTGTATGCCAACGTTTTCTCAGCGTCAAGTTTTGCTGGTCATCAGCTGGGTCATCATTTTTGGCGGGCTGCTGCTGGTCATCCCGCTGCGATTGCTGCCCAGCCTGCTCGCCGGGTTGCTGGTGTTCGAACTGGTCAACATGCTCACCCCGCAACTGCAGCGGTTGATCGAGGGCCGGCGCGCACGCTGGCTGGCGGTGGCGTTGCTGGGGACTCTGATTGTCAGCGTGCTGACGCTGATCTTTGCCGGTGCCATCAGCTTCCTGCTGCACGAAGCAGAAAACCCTGGCGCTTCCCTCGACAAGTTCATGGGCGTAGTCGACCGCGCACGCGGGCAACTGCCGCCGTTCATCGACGCTTACCTGCCAGCCAGTGCCGCGGAGTTTCGTGTGGCGATTGGCGAGTGGGTGAGCAAGCACCTCAGTGATTTGCAACTGGTGGGCAAGGATGCGGCGCACATGTTCGTGACGCTGCTGATCGGCATGGTGCTCGGCGCGATCATTGCCTTGCAGCGCGTTCCGGACCTGACCAAGCGCAAACCATTGGCGGCGGCGCTGTTCGAACGTCTGCACCTGCTGGTCCAGGCGTTTCGCAACATCGTGTTCGCCCAGATCAAGATCTCCCTGCTCAACACCGTCTTCACCGGGATTTTCCTGGCGGTGATCCTGCCGATGTTCGGTATCAAGCTGCCGCTGACCAAAACCCTGATCGTGCTGACGTTCCTGCTCGGCCTGCTGCCGGTGATCGGCAACCTGATGTCGAACACACTGATCACCATCGTCGGCCTGTCGCTGTCGATCTGGGTTGCCGTGGCAGCGCTGGGTTATCTGATTTTTATCCACAAGCTCGAATACTTCCTCAACGCGCGCATCGTCGGCGGGCAGATCAGTGCCAAGTCGTGGGAGTTGCTGCTGGCGATGCTGGTGTTCGAGGCCGCGTTCGGCCTGCCGGGGGTGGTGGCGGGGCCGATTTACTACGCGTATCTGAAGAGTGAGTTGAAGCAGGTGGGGATGGTTTGATCCGAAAGATGCAGGCTCTGGTCTGACGCTTTCGCTGGCAAGCCAGCTCCTACAAGGGCGACGCAATCCTGTAGGAGCTGGCTTGCCAGCGAAGGGGGCACCACTGAATCTGGATCAGTCCATGGAGCCGTAACGCTTGGCCGCCTCGATCGCCAGACCACTGCCGATACTGCCAAAGATGTTCCCTTCCACATGCCACGCATTCGGCAACATCGCCGAAACACTGTTGCGCAATGCCGGAATCCCGCTCGAACCACCGGTGAAGAACACCGTATCGACCTGATCGACCCGCACATTGGCGTCCGCCAGCAGTTGGGTGACGCTGGCTCGCACCCGCTCCAGCAGGCTGTCGATGGCCGACTCGAACAATGCACGGCTCAAGTCCACGCTCAGGCCCGCTTCAATGCGGTCCAGTGGCACGTGACGGTTGTCGGCGTGGGTCAGCTGGATCTTGGTTTCTTCCACTTCCATGGCCAGCCAGTGCCCGGCGCGCTGCTCGATCAGCTTGAACAGGCGGTCGATACCGCCGGTGTCCTCGATGTCGTAGCGCATGCTGCCCAGGGCCAGTTGCGACTTCTGCGAGTACACCGAGTTGATGGTATGCCAGGTCGCCAGGTTCATGTGGTGGCTGGTGGGCATGTAGGCGCCGCTCTTCATGCGGCTGCCGTAGCCGAACAGCGGCATCAGGCCTTGCAGGCTGAGCTGTTTGTCGAAGTCGGTTCCGCCGATGTGCACACCGCCGGTGGCGAGGATGTCCTCGTGACGGTTATCCACACCCCGACGCTCCGGCGACAAGCGCACCAGCGAGAAGTCGGAGGTACCACCGCCGATGTCGACGATCAGTACCAGCTCTTCTTTCTCGATGGTCGACTCGTAGTCGAACGCTGCGGCAATCGGCTCGTACTGGAACGAGACTTCCTTGAAACCGATCTTGCGTGCCACGTCGACCAGGGTGTCTTCGGCTTCTTTGTCGGCCATCGGGTCATCGTCGACAAAAAACACCGGCCGACCCAGTACCACTTCTTCGAATTCCCGACCGGCGGCCGCTTCGGCGCGGCTCTTGAGCTGGCCGATGAACAGCCCGAGCAGGTCCTTGAACGGCATCGCCGTGCCCAGGACACTGGTGTCGTGCTTGATCAGCTTGGAACCCAGCAGGCTCTTGAGCGAGCGCATCAGGCGGCCTTCGTAGCCTTCCAGGTACTCGTGCAGCGCCAGCCGGCCGTACACCGGGCGACGTTCCTCGATATTGAAGAAGACCACTGACGGCAGGGTGATCTTGTCGTCCTCCAGCGCGATCAGCGTTTCCACGCCGGGGCGCAGCCAGCCGACAGTGGAGTTGGACGTGCCAAAGTCGATACCCAAGGCACGGGCTGGAGATGCGTTGTTCATGTCTTTCAGGTTCCGGTTAAAAAACGGCCGCGCAGTGTATGTCAGAGCGCGCCAGATTCGAAGGCCGGTTATCTGCTAATTCTTCGCAGACGATGCCTTGAAAGATGGGGCATCCCCCCCAAACTACCCTGCATCAACCGGACAGCCGCGGGAGTGCTCGCAAGAAGCCCCGCGTGCTGCCGATAAACTTCTGCTGCGCCGCCCGGTCACAAATTTGAGATCGGTCAGACCAATGGCTGCAAACAAGCGCATGCTGTGGCCTGTGGCGCGATTCTGATAACGGATGGTGATTCCTTCGATGGACTTCAAAGACTATTACAAGATTCTCGGTGTGGAGCCGACAGCAGACGACAAGGCGATCAAGGCCGCCTATCGCAAGCTGGCGCGCAAATACCACCCCGACGTCAGCAAGGAAAAGGACGCCGAGGCCAAGTTCAAGGACGCCTCGGAAGCCTATGAAGCGCTGAAAAGCGCGGACAAACGCGCCGAATACGATGATTTGCGCCGCTATGGCCAGCACGGCCAGCCATTCCAGGGGCCTCCGGGCTGGCAGAGCCGTGGCGGTTTCGGTGGTGGTGGCCAGGACACGGGCGATTTTTCGGACTTTTTCAGTTCGATATTCGGCAATCGTGGGCCAGGCTTTGGTGGTGGAGAGTCGCGTCGCAGCACCGGACGCCGAGGGCAAGACGTGGAAATGGAGCTTGGGGTTTTTCTCGAAGAAACACTGTCGACCGAGTCGAAGAAGGTCACCTTCCAGGTACCGCAGTACAACGCGGCCGGGCAGCATGTGAGCAACACCAGCAAAAGCCTGAACGTGAAGATCCCCGCCGGCGTGACCGACGGCGAGCGCATTCGCCTCAAGGGGCAGGGCGCTCCGGGCGTGGGTGGCGGCGCCAATGGCGACCTGTACCTGACGATCCGTTTTGCCCCGCACCCGAAATTCGACGTCGAAGGCGAGAACCTGATCATCACCTTGCCATTGGCACCGTGGGAACTGGCACTGGGTGCAGAAGTCGCCGTGCCGACCCTGACCGGCAAGATCAACCTCAAGGTACCGGCGGGCAGCCAGAACGGCCAGCGCATGCGCGCCAAGGGCCATGGCCTGATGAACAAGGCCGGTGAGCGCGGTTATCTGTTCGTACAACTGAAGGCTGTCATGCCGAAGAAGTCCGACGATGACATCAAGGCCCTGTGGCAGGAACTGGCGAAAAAAGCCGCGTTCGATCCCAGAGAACACTTCTGAACCCAGACATGGAGTAGCCCGTCATGAGCAGCCCCCTGATCGTTCAACTGGACCTGGCAGAATTCTGTGAGGCGGCCGATTTGTCGGACGTCCATGTGATCGAAATCGTCGAACACGGCATCCTCGAACCTCAGGGCGCCCAGCCCAAGGACTGGCGTTTCAACGATTATGAGCTGACCCTGGCCAAACGCGCCGTCAAGCTGCGGCGCGATCTGGAGCTGGAATGGGAAGGCGTCGCCCTGGCGCTGGACCTGCTTGAAGAGGTCCGGCAGCTTCGGGCGGAGAATCGAATGCTCAAGCAGCGGTTGGGGCGGCTGCTGGTCGAGTAAGCGTTCTGGTGTTTTTGTGTTGGCTGTCAGGTTGCTTTCGCGAGCAGGCTCGCTCCCACGGGTGATTGCTGTGAACACAGGATTTGTGAACAGCACGATCCATTGCAGGCGCGAGCTTGCTCGCGATAAAAGCCGGCACATTCGTGGTTGTGTGGTGCGGTAAATAGATATTTTCGGCACCTGGATTTCCGAATGCACAGGGCTGTTTTTGTACATTGAACCAACGATTATTTGCGCTTTTGTTCACGGGACAAGCGCATGACCATAGAGACCCAATCAATGGTTTGAAGGTGTTCAAGACATGCCTCAATTGCAAGGAAGCAATCCAACAGGGCCGTCAAGTCCGGCAAAAAAGGAAGACAACGGGGTTCATCACCAACGGATAAAACCGTTGATCCCCAGGGCGATTACCGAAGCACCACGGGCCAGGCTCCTGACGGCGGTGGATGTACAGCCGACGTTCCCTGCCTGGTATCTGAAAGCCCGACCGATGGACCGCGACTATCTCAAGCAACTCATCGACGAGCGCTGGCGCCTGCAAGGGCGGCTGGACGAATTGCTCGGCGATTTGCAGCACGACATCAAGGCCTTTGCCGAGCCGTTGCTCAAAACCCTGTTGCTCTCGAACTTCAACGAGCATGGCAATCCGAATGACCTGCAATTGCGCCTGTATGTGCCGAACAAAATCGCCGGTGTAATCGATACCCAGGCCAGTACCATCCGTCGCTCCACGCTGCTCGAAGCGGCGCTGCACAACTTCGAAGAGGATGAAACCCGTGATGATGCGTTTCGCAGCGGCTCCGCGGTGTTACGCAAGGACTTTCGTGGCGACCTGCACGAGAACAAGGTCATCACCCCGCAAAAATTTGCGGCGCTGTGTCGCCGTGTCGATATAGGCGGGCAATACCAGACTCACATCAAGTCATTGCTCACCCCCGCAGATGCCAATGCCGCTCGCCTGCTCAAGGAACGTTCGATCGCCAGTGACAAAGCGGCCCTTAAACTGGCGTCGACGACGGCGTATCTCAAGGGCGATATCGGCCTGCACGGCTACGCATCGATCGGCGCACTGATCGACGGCAAGTCTGATATCCAGTGGTATGGTCGTGCGCTGCAAAGTCATCGTTTGTCGCTAATGGGCTGCCAGATGACCGGCGTTGTGCTGTTCAGCGCTGTGGCCGAACCAGCGGCGGTCAAAAGGGCCATTGATGGCCTGACGCCCGATGCACGCAAGCAATGGCTTGATTTCTCCCGACGGGCAACGTCCTCGCTACCCAATGGCTTCGATACCTTTCGCCTGCTCAAGGCTTTTTTCGCCAACGGCCCGAAAGGCGTGGTGGAAGAGATGCTGCGCAAGGACGAAATCTACAGCCAGAATCGGCTGAGCGGGCATTTGATCGCCTGGGTACCGGATGACCCGGACCATCCGCTGAAGGAATATGCCTCGCTCACCGACTTCATGAAAACGCTGATCGGCCAACTGCGTGAAAGTGACTACCAGGTTTTTTTCAGTCGTTTTGTCGCACAGAAAGACAAGGCGATTTTTTTCAGCCGGGTCAACGAGCGGCTCAAGACCCTCACCTGGCAACGGCGCGAACCGCTGGACATGGGGCCATGGTGGCGAGAAACGCCGGTGGAAAACCCTAATGCGCAACCTGTCACTCATCTGATCAGCGACGACCTGTGGGGCCGTCTGTTTCGTGAGCGCCGCGACAAAGCCATCGCCGATGCCCGATTGATCGCGGTGCCGACCGATGACGAAGACGCCAGTGCTCGCTGGAAACGCCTGAGCAACTATCTGGACAAAGCCTGGAACCTGTTCAACTTTGGCGCAATGCTGGTGCCAGTGCTCGGGCCGGCCATGCTGGGCCTGATGGCCGCGCAATTGCTGGTGGAGCTGGTCGAGGGCATTGAAGACTGGAGCAAGGGTGACGTCGAAGAGGGCGCGGCGCACGTCAACAGTTTCTTGATCAACGGTGCGCAATTGGCCCTGATGTTCATGGGGCACGTGCTGCCCAAAGGCCCCACGCCGATCAGACCATCACCCCTGATCGACAGCCTTAAACCGGTGGAACTGCCCAACGGAAAAACACGTCTGATCAAACCCGATCATGCACCTTATGAGCACCGCCTGACGCTGCCCGAAACCGCAACGCCCGATGACTTCGGTGTCATCGAGCATGACGGGCGCAAAGTGCTGCCGCTCGAGGGCAAGCAATTCGTGCTCAAGGAGGATCCGCTCACTGGACAGCCTCGACTGCAACATCCCAAGCGGCCAGATGCCTATCAACTGAACATCGAACACAACGGTGCTGGCGCCTGGCACACGGAGTTCGAACAACCGATGGAATGGGACAAGGGCAAGCTGTTGCGGCGTCTCGGTCCATCAGTGGATGGGATCAGTGACGAAGTGCTGGAGCAGGTGCGGCATGTCAGCGGTGTCGAGGAAGGCGTACTACGTCGTATGCATGTCGAAAATGATCCACCGGCGCCCTTGTTCATGGACACGCTGAAGCGCTTCAAGGCTTACGCGGACGCCGACAAGCTCAGTGCGCAAATCCTGAATGGTCAGGTGCCGCAGGAACTGTCGGAGAATGTGACGGGGTTTGTTACTGCGTTACATGGCTGGCCAGAATCCAGGGCCCTGGTGCTGGAAGCCGATGCCGCTTCGGGCCGACCATCACTGAATTTCGGTGCAGCTGAGGCTACGCCTGAAAATACCCTCAACATTTCCCGGGCGGATGTTTGCGAAGGCCGCCTGCCGACACGAGTGGTTGACGCCCTCAGCGAGTCGCAATTGCAGGACTGGTTCGGCAGTGAAGTTGCGAAAGAACGCTCGGCGCGTATTGCCGAGCTGCAAAAACGCATCGCCCGTCTGGCGCAAGACAGCAAAAAAACACTGTTCGATACGTTGTACGAGGCCCGGGAAACCACCAGCGATGCGCGGATAAACCTGCTGAAGCGGGATTTTCCGGACCTGTCGAACGCCGCCGCACAAGCCCTGCTGGACGATGCCACTGAAGCCGAGTTGTTGAAGTTGACCCGAGACAGACGGATCCCGTTGCGCTTACGCGAAATGGCGCGAAAGTCGGTGTTCGGCCTGCGTTTGAGTCGCGCCTATGAAGGGCTTTATCTAGACGGATTGAGTAATGCCGACACCGACCGGCTGGCGCTGCATACCCTGGCAAACTGGCCGAAATGGCCATCGGATATGCGCATCGAAGTCCGCGATTTCTCCTCCACCGGCACACTGCGTGACAGCGTTGGCCCGGTCGATGCCTCGGTGCGCAAGGTGTTGGTATTGCGCGAGGACGGGCGCTATGAAGCTTACGACAATGAGGGTGGCCATCTGCAGGGAGCGGACGATCTGTACGGGGCATTGCTGCATGCCTTGCCCGATGCCGACCGCAAAACGCTGGGGTATGAGATCAATCAGGGGGCGCAGCTGCGTCAGGCGGTTAAACAAACGCCGCTGTCACACGACGCGTTCTCGAAAACCCTGCTGGATCACCCGATACGCAAGCCCGCTTACGACCCACAGATCATGCGTTTGCGTGGCGGAATGCGCATTTACAGGGTGCGCTCACAAGATCCGGATCTTTTGCGAGTTCGTACAAGATCACTCTATCCAGGCCTGGATGATAGTCAGGTACAGGCGCTTCTGAACGATTTTGGTGATTGGGGCAATCAGCGACTGACTGCGTTGGAAACCGAGTTCAACCGCTTCAATGATTCAATGCGTCGTTGGGTCAACCAACCTACCCAATCCTGGCGCCTTACAGCCGACGGAGCCGCGGAGTGGCAATCCAGAACCGATCTCTACGCGAAACTCCGCCGCTGCTGGCAGCGCACCGGACCGGCGGGCGTTGAGGCCCCCGGTATCGTGGCGCCGCAAGCATTGAATCTGGATGGTTTCCCTCTGGACAGGCATATGGCGACGATGCCTGAACTGGCGGCCAGTTTTGATCACGTAACCGAACTCAGTCTGAACAACGTACGACTGCGTAATGAACAGGTTGGATTCCTGCGGCCATTCCGGCAATTGCGCCAGTTGAACATGACGCAAAACCGTTTGACCTTGTTTCCTCAAGAGATCGGCAACATGCGCTGGCTGACTCATCTGGTGCTCAGCGATAACAACATCTCCCTGGACAGCGAGGGAATCGCCCACCTCAGGGGACTGACCCGCT
Source organism: Pseudomonas sp. GL-R-19 (assembly GCF_019956375.1). NCBI lineage: Bacteria > Pseudomonadati > Pseudomonadota > Gammaproteobacteria > Pseudomonadales > Pseudomonadaceae > Pseudomonas > Pseudomonas sp. GL-R-19. The sequence goes on from NZ_JAHBDJ010000022.1 coordinate 204,679, forward strand.
TGCACCTGTTGCGCTTGGATAACAACCCGTTACGCTTGCCGCCTGATGTCAGTCGTATGCCCAACTTGCAGGCGATAACCCTTAACCATGGCCAGCTCAATACCTGGCCCACGGGCTACCTTGCCCGCAATCGCCCGCGCAGCATTTATCTGAACCTTGAGTTCAACGTGCTCACGCAAATTCCCGATGTGGCGCCCGGTTCCTTCCGTGCAGAGTTGCTGGCGCGCACATTCTTCACTCGCGAAGAGGGCTGGATTTCGCCCGAGAACCTTGAACAGGTGCGCACTTACATCGAATCGCTCGGTCTGGACCCTGATCGTGCCTATCCCCCTCGCGGCGTGCTAGACAGCTCCGAGTGGGGAGAAGGGCTGAGCAATGCAAAGTGGAATGCGAAACAGCCCATCTGGGACTGCGTCGAAGACGAGTATGGCTCGCTGCCGTTTTTCAATGAAATCCGGCGGTTGACCGAGTCCTACGATTTCAAGGCCGACGACAAAAGTTATCGTATCGAACTCACTGCCAAAGTGTGGCGCATGCTCGAGGCCATGGCCGAAAGAACCGAGTTACGGGAAAAGCTGTTTGCCGAGGCGACCAGCACCACCAACTGTGTCGATGGCGGCACTCAGTTGTTCAATGCAATGGGCGTCGAGGTATTGGTGCACGAGGCTCGCTCATTGGCCAATCCGGGGCTGGTGGAAGCCGAGTTGCTGCAACTGGCGAGGGGCAAGGCGCGTCTGGACGAACTGGGCAGGATTGCCCGCGAGCGTGTCGCTGAGCGCCTGCGGGCCGGAGAGACCTTTTATCGCCTCGGAACCGAAGGTGGAACCATCGATGAAGTCGAGGTGCATTTGGCTTACATGACGGATCTGGCGGAGCGCCTGGATCTGCCATGGCAAGCGCGAGGCATGCAGTTTCGGGCTATTTCCAAGGTGAGCAAGGAGATGATCGAGGCGGCCTGTCAGCGTGTGCTGGCTCTGGAAGAAGGGGGCTTGCTGACTCAGCTGATTCTTGAGCAACCGATCTGGCAAACCTTTATGGAAACGACCTATCGTCAGGAGTTCGATGCCCTCAAGCTGAGGCTGGAAAACGCTGAGGATGAAGACATATTTCAGGCCATCAAGGCACTCGAAAAAACGTTGACCCAGCAGGCTCTGGGCCGAGCCAAACTGGACAAGGTGAACACCAAAATCGGTAGCTGACCCACAAGCCCCGAACGCCTGGCGTCCGGGGCTTCTTGCATTGCTCAGAACAGGAAGTAGCGCTGGGCCATTGGCAGGGTTTCCGCTGGCTCACACCACAGCAACACACCGTCAGCCTTGACCTGATAAGTTTGAGGATCGACGTCGATATCCGGCAGGTAATCGTTGTGGATCAGGTCGCTTTTCTGCACGTTGCGACAACCTTTGACCACGGCGATTTTCTTCTTCAGACCCAAGGCTTCCGGCAAGCCGGCCTGCTGCGCCGCCTGGCTGATGAAGGTCAGGCTGGTGGCGTGCAGCGAGCCGCCAAAGCTGGCGAACATCGGGCGGTAATGCACCGGTTGCGGCGTCGGGATAGAGGCATTGGCGTCACCCATCAGGCTGGCCGCAATGGCACCGCCCTTGAGAATCAGCGTCGGTTTCACGCCGAAAAACGCCGGGCGCCAGAGCACCAGATCCGCCCATTTGCCCACTTCGACCGAACCCACTTCATGGCTGATGCCGTGGGTGATCGCCGGGTTGATGGTGTATTTGGCGATGTAGCGTTTGGCGCGGAAGTTGTCGTTGCCTTCACCGTCGCCGGGTAGCGGGCCGCGTTGTTTTTTCATCTTGTCGGCGGTCTGCCAGGTACGCGTGATGACTTCGCCGACCCGGCCCATGGCCTGACTGTCGGAGCTGATCATCGAGAAGGCGCCGAGGTCGTGGAGGATGTCTTCGGCCGCGATGGTTTCGCGGCGGATGCGGCTTTCGGCGAAGGCCACGTCTTCGGCAATGCTCGGGTCCAGGTGGTGGCAGACCATCAGCATGTCGAGGTGTTCGTCGATGGTGTTGCGGGTGAACGGCCGGGTCGGGTTGGTCGAGCTCGGCAGCACGTTGGCAAAACCGCAGGCCTTGATGATGTCCGGCGCGTGGCCGCCACCGGCGCCTTCGGTGTGGTAGGTGTGAATGGTGCGGCCCTTGAAGGCGGCGAGGGTGGTTTCGACGAAGCCCGACTCGTTGAGGGTGTCGGTGTGGATTGCCACCTGCACGTCGTACTGATCGGCCACGTTCAGGCAGTTGTCGATGCTCGCCGGCGTGGTGCCCCAGTCTTCGTGCAGCTTGAGGCCGATGGCGCCGGCCTTGACCTGTTCGATCAACGGCTCCGGCAGGCTGGCGTTGCCTTTGCCGGTGAGGCCGATGTTCATCGCAAAGGCATCGGCGGCCTGGAGCATGCGCGCCAGGTGCCACGGCCCGGAGGTGCACGTGGTCGCATTGGTGCCGGTGGCCGGCCCGGTGCCGCCACCGATCATGGTGGTAACGCCGCTCATCAACGCCTCTTCGATCTGCTGCGGGCAGATGAAGTGGATATGGGTGTCGATGCCGCCGGCGGTGAGGATCATGCCCTCACCGGCGATCACTTCAGTGCTGGCGCCGATGGCGATGGTGACATTGGGCTGGATGTCCGGATTGCCGGCCTTGCCGATCGCGGCGATGCGCCCGTCCTTGAGGCCGACGTCGGCCTTGACGATGCCCCAGTGGTCGATGATCAACGCGTTGGTAATCAGAGTGTCGACCACTTCCGCGGCCAGTAACTGGCTCTGGCCCTGGCCGTCGCGGATGACTTTGCCGCCGCCGAATTTCACTTCTTCGCCGTAGGTGGTGAAGTCCTGTTCCACTTCGATCCATAACTCGGTATCGGCCAGCCGCACCTTGTCACCGACGGTGGGACCGAACATGTCGGCGTAGGCTTGTCTTGAGATTTTCATGCGCATGCCTTGAGATTCAATTGATTTGGAGACCGCTCGCGGTGCTCGCTTTCGCTGGCAAGTCGGAACGCCGCATCGCAGCTCCTACAGGGGGAATGGATTTCGCCGCAATAGCGGTGTTGGAATGCGATTCCCTGTAGGAGCCGGCTTGCCGGCGAAGGGGCCGGTACTGGCGCTGCATGACTTAGAGATCACCCATGATCCGCCCGGCAAAGCCGAACACCCGGCGATGCCCGGCCAGGTCCACCAACTCGACCTCGCGACTCTGCCCCGGTTCGAAACGCACCGCCGTGCCGGCCGGGATGTTCAGGCGCATGCCGCGACTGGCAGCGCGGTCGAACGTCAGGGCATCGTTGGTTTCGAAAAAGTGGTAATGCGAGCCGACCTGGATTGGCCGGTCGCCACTGTTGGCCACCTTGAGGCTGAGGGTGCGCCGGCCAGCGTTGAGCTCGATCTCGCCGGGCTGGATCTGGTATTCACCGGGAATCATCAATGGGCTCCTTGGAGAATCTTGTAGTAGAGGGCAGTCGGCTTGTAGCGGCCACTCGGGTCGCAGGCGTAGTCGGGGATTTCACCGGCGCGGGTATAGCCCAGCGATTGGTAGAAGGCTTCGGCGGGCGAGCCGGCCTCGGTGTCGAGATAAAGCATGCCGCGCTTGTGCTGCAGGGCTGCCGCCTCCAGCGCGCTCATCAGTTGCTGGCCCAGGCCGCGACGCCGCGCATGTTCGCGCACCAGCAGCTTCTGCACTTCGGCACGGTTCAGGCCGTTGGCTTTCTGGCACAGACTCAGTTGCACACTGGCCTGCACCTGCTCGTCCTTGACCACCACCCACAGCAACACATTGCCCTTGTTCAGGTTCTCCTGAACCTCATCGAAATACGCACGCGCCTGGGTGGCATCGAGTTCAGCCATGAAGCCGACACTGGCGCCATAGCCGACGGCATCGAGCAGCAGGTCGATCAGGCCCTGACGATAATGCGCAAAGCTTTCTACGTTGACGCGTCGCAGTTGGGCGGCGTTCATCGGGGATTACTCCTGGTTGATGCTTGGCGGCTGCGCGCCGGGATTCAGGGTCAGTTGCATGAAGGTCAGATCCAGCCAGCGGCCAAACTTGGTGCCGACCTGCGGCATTTGCCCGGTGGTGATAAAGCCGATGCGCTCATGCAAGCGAATGGAGGCAGCGTTACCGCTTTCGATAGCCGCGACCATCACGTGCTTGCCGCAGCCTTTGGCGCGTTCGATCAGCGCTTGCATCAATTGCGGGCCGAGGCCGTTGCCGCGCTGGTCGCTGCGCACATAGACCGAGTGCTCGACGGTGTGGCGGAAACCGTCGAAGGGCCGCCAGTCGCCGAACGAGGCGTACCCGAGCACCGTGTCGTCGGCATCGACGATCACCAGAATCGGATAAGCCTGGGATTGCCGGGCGCTGAACCAGGCCTGACGGTTGTCGAGGTCGACCGCGTGCTCGTTCCAGATCGCCGTGGTGTTGAGCACCGCGTCGTTGTAGATGTCGCGGATGGCCGGCAGATCGGCATGCACGGCATCGCGGATGTGGTAAGTCATGGCGCGGCCTCAGGCGATGGGTTGGTGGACGGTGACCAGTTTGGTGCCGTCGGGGAAGGTGGCCTCGACCTGGACTTCCGGGATCATTTCCGGGATTCCTTCCATCACTTGTTCGCGGGTCAGCAGGGTGGTTCCCAAGTGCATCAGCTCGGCCACCGTCTGCCCGTCGCGTGCGCCTTCAAGCAGCGCGGCGCAGATGTAGGCCATGGCTTCCGGGTAATTGAGTTTCACGCCGCGAGCCAAACGCCGCTCGGCCACCAGGCCGGCGGTGAAGATCAGCAGCTTGTCTTTTTCGCGTGGGGTCAGGTCCATCGTTGAGAATCCATATTAGGCTGTTGAAAAGGTCTTGAATTTGTCAGGCCGCCCTCCTGTAGGCGACCCGACAAGCCAGCTCCTACAGGAATCGGTGTCAGGTGTTCCATATTCGGGGTGGCACGGCCTCGCGACCGAGCAACGCCGGCCTGAGCAATCGCCACAAATCAATCAGCCATCCCCGCGCCAACAGCGCCTCACTGGCCAGGCATCGGGCAACCAGCAACCCCGGCAATTGGGTCAAATCCCCGCGCACGTCGTTGGGCAGCGAGCGGCAGGTTTCCAGCAGTTCGCTATCGATCTCACCCGTCACCAACAACGTCGCAAACACCGGTTGCCCGTCCAGCCCGATGGGTGAATCGAGCAAGCCGTCCGCCCCGACAACGCGCTGGCGTTCATGCCAGAGCAACTGGCCGTCGCGGCAGATATCCAGATGTGCCTGGAAGTGCCCAAGGTCGAAGCGCTCGCCACTGGCCGGCCGGCCCAGCGCCACGACGTCCCAATAGAACAGCCGTGCATCGCTTTCAAGGTCGATGCAGGTGCTGAGTTCAGCCTGGGCCGCGCTGAAAATGATCGTCTCCTGGGGCAGCCATTCCAGAGTCGCACCGGCTGCCACCTTCAACTTCAGCTGCTGATAGGCGGGGCCGGCGGCGCGATACCACTTGGCCGCGCCGGGGCTGGTGATCTGCGCCCAGGCATCGCGCTCGACGCGGGCTGAAATATCCAGCCGATCACCGCCGGCAATCCCGCCTGGCGGGTGGACGATGATGTGTTGGCAGACTTCAGGCCCTTCGGCATACAGATGCTTTTGTACCCGCAGCGGACCCAAGTGGCGGCGCTGGATCGGACGTGTGCTATCGCCGAAGCGGGCGTAACCCAGCTCCAGCTCGGCGTGCCAGCTCGGGGTGAACAGCGTTGTTTGAGCAGGTAAATTCATGATTTCTGATTATCGTCAGGACACTACAGATTAGATCGTAACCAGACCGCGCACACCTTCGGCTTCCATATTCTCTCCGCGACCCTGTTGCACGATCTCGCCTCGGGACATCACCAGGTACTGGTCAGCCAGTTCGGCTGCGAAATCGTAGAACTGCTCCACCAGCAGAATCGCCATGTCACCCCGTGCGGCGAGTTTTTTGATCACGGCACCGATCTCCTTGATTACCGACGGCTGGATGCCTTCGGTGGGCTCGTCGAGGATCAGCAGACGAGGGCGGCTGGCCAGCGCCCGACCAATGGCCAGTTGCTGTTGCTGGCCACCGGACAGGTCGCCGCCGCGCCGTTGCTTCATTTGCAGCAGCACCGGGAACAGTTCGTAGATGAAGGCAGGGACTTCCCTGGCTTCGCTGCCGGGAAAACGCGACAGCCCCATCAGCAGGTTTTCTTCCACGGTCAGGCGGCCGAAGATTTCCCGGCCCTGCGGTACGTAAGCGATGCCGGCATGCACACGCTGGTGCGGCTTGAACGTAGTGATCGGTTTACCTTCCCAGTTCACTGCGCCTTCCTTGGCCGGCAGCAAACCCATCAGGCACTTGAGCAGGGTGGTCTTGCCCACGCCGTTACGCCCGAGCAGGCAGGTGACTTCACCGACTTTCACGTCAAATGTCAGACCGCGCAGGATGTGGCTTCCGCCGTAGTACTGGTGCAGCTTGTCGACTTGCAGCATTCCAAAATTCTCCTCAGATCCCTTGTAGGAGCGAGCTTGCTCGCGATGAGCCAGAGATCGACGCGTACATTCAGGCAGCCCGCGTCATCGTTAACCTCCATCGCGAGCAAGCTCGCTCCTACAAAGAGCAATCAGCGACCGAGATAAACCTCGATCACCCGCTCGTTGTCCTGCACCTGCTCCAGTGACCCTTCGGCCAGCACACTGCCCTGATGCAGCACAGTAACGTGGTCGGCAATCGAACCGACGAAGCCCATATCGTGCTCGACTACCATCAGCGAGTGCTTGCCGGCCAGGGTCTTGAACAGCTCGGCGGTGAATTCGGTTTCGGCGTCGGTCATGCCCGCGACCGGTTCATCGAGCAGCAGCAATTGCGGGTCCTGCATCAACAACATGCCGATCTCCAGGAACTGCTTCTGGCCGTGGGACAACAGGCCCGCCGGGCGATTGACCGAGGAGGTCAGGCGAATGGTCTCCAGCACTTCGTCGATGCGGTCTTTCTGCTCGCCGTTCAAGCGCGCCCGCAGGCTGGCCCAAACGGATTTGTCGGTTTTCTGTGCCAGTTCCAGGTTCTCGAACACCGTCAGGGCCTCGAACACCGTCGGCTTCTGGAACTTGCGGCCGATACCGGCCTGGGCGATCTGCACTTCGCTCATTTGCGTCAGGTCCAGGGTTTCGCCGTACCAGGCCTTGCCGTGACTGGGACGGGTCTTGCCGGTGATCACGTCCATCAGCGTGGTCTTGCCCGCGCCGTTGGGGCCGATGATGCAACGCAGTTCGCCGACGCCGATGTACAGGTTCAGGCTGTTCAGTGCGCGGAAGCCGTCGAAGCTGACGCTGATGTCTTCCAGGGTCAGGATGGTGCCGTGACGGGTGTTGAGGCCGGGGCCGACACGCTGGCCGAGGCCGATGGCATCGCGGCTGCTGCCTGCGTCCTTGTTGGGCTCTACAGGAAAAAAAGCCGGTTCGAGCATGAATTCAGCGGTTGCAGTGACTCTCATTGCTCACCTCTTTTCTTCAAGAGACCGATCACGCCTTTGGGTAGATACAGGGTCACGATGATGAACAACGCGCCGAGGAAGAACAGCCAGTACTCGGGGAACGCCACGGTGAACCAGCTCTTCATGCCGTTGACCACGCCGGCGCCGAGCAGCGGACCGATCAAGGTGCCGCGCCCACCGAGAGCCACCCAGACTGCCGCTTCGATCGAGTTGGTCGGCGACATTTCGCTCGGGTTGATGATGCCGACTTGCGGCACGTACAACGCACCGGCCAGACCGCACAACACCGCGCTCAATACCCAGACGAACAGCTTGAAACCGCGCGGGTCGTAGCCGCAGAACATCAACCGGTTTTCCGCATCGCGCAGCGCGGTCAGGACCCGGCCGAACTTGCTCTGCGCCAGGCGCCAGCCGATGTACAGGCTCGCCACCAGCAACAGCACAGTGGCGAAAAACAGCACGGCGCGGGTACCTGGTTCGGTGATGCCAAAGCCAAGAATCGTGCGGAAGTTGGTGAAACCGTTGTTGCCGCCGAAGCCGGTTTCATTGCGGAAGAACAACAACATGCCGGCGAAGGTCAGGGCCTGGGTCATGATTGAGAAATACACGCCCTTGATCCGCGAACGAAAGGCGAAGAAGCCGAACAGCAACGCCAGCAGCCCCGGCGCCAATACCACCAGGCACAGGGTCCAGAGGAAGCTGCTGGTGCCGGTCCAGAACCATGGCATTTCGGTCCACGACAGGAACGTCATGAACGCCGGCAAACCATCGCCCGAGGCCTGGCGCATCAGGTACATGCCCATGGCATAACCACCGAGGGCGAAGAACAGGCCGTGGCCGAGGGACAGCAGGCCGGCGTAACCCCACACCAGATCGAGCGCCAGGGCGACGATGGCGTAGCAAAGGATCTTGCCCACCAGTGTCAGTGTGTAGGCCGAAACGTGAAACGTGCTGTCGGGCGATAACAGCGATAGCAGCGGTAACGCCAGCAGCACAACGAGGATCACTGCACCTACGGCAATCGAGACTTTGGGGCCGGCTTTTTGGGTCGCGGTAACGAGCAGGGGCTGGTTCATCAGTCGATCACCCGTCCTTTGAGTGCGAAGAGGCCTTGCGGACGTTTCTGGATGAACAGAATGATCAGCGCGAGGATGAGGATCTTGCCGAGCACGGCACCGATCTGCGGTTCGAGAATCTTGTTGGCGATCCCTAAGCCAAACGCCGCCAGTACGCTACCGGCCAACTGACCGACGCCGCCGAGCACCACCACCAGGAAAGAGTCGATGATGTAACTCTGGCCGAGGTCCGGGCCGACGTTGCCGATCTGGCTCAGGGCCACGCCACCGAGGCCGGCGATGCCCGAGCCGAGGCCGAAGGCGAGCATGTCCACGCGCCCGGTCGGGACGCCGCAGCAGGCGGCCATGTTGCGGTTCTGGGTGACTGCGCGCACGTTGAGACCCAGGCGAGTCCTGTTCAGCAACAGCCACGTGAGCACCACCACAAACAAGGCAAAGGCAATGATGACGATGCGGCTATAGGGCAGCACGAGATTGGGCAGTACTTGAATTCCGCCCGACAGCCAGGCCGGGTTGGCCACTTCGACGTTCTGGGCGCCGAACACCAGTCGAACCAGTTGGATCAGCATGAGGCTGATGCCCCAGGTGGCGAGCAGGGTTTCCAGTGGACGGCCATAGAGGTGGCGAATCACCGTACGCTCCAGCGCCATGCCGATGGCAGCGGTGACAAAAAATGCCACCGGCAACGCGATCAGCGGATAGAACTCGATGGCCTGCGGGGCGAAGCGCTGGAACATCAACTGCACCACGTAGGTCGAGTAGGCGCCGAGCATCAGCATCTCGCCATGGGCCATGTTGATCACGCCGAGCAGGCCGAAGGTGATCGCCAGACCGAGGGCGGCGAGCAGCAGAATCGATCCCAGGGACATGCCACTGAAGGCCTGCCCCAGGAGCTCGCCGACCAACAGTTTGCGTTTGACTTGAGCGAGGCTGGTTTCAGCGGCGGTACGTACATTCGCGTCGGTTTCAACGCCCGGCTCCAGCAGGTTTTCGAGACGGGTGCGGGCCAGCGGCTCGCCGGTTTCGCCGAGCAGGCGCACAGCGGCGAGGCGCACGGCCGGATCTGCGTCCACCAATTGCAAGTTGGCCAAGGCGAGGCTCAATGCCGCGTGAACACCTTCATCCCGTTCGCCAGCGAGCTGCTGGTCGAGGAATTTCAACTGCGCCGGTTTGGCGCTTTTCTGTAAATGCTGCGCAGCCACCAGACGAGTTTTGGCGTCGGCGGCGAGCAACTGATGGCTGGCCAGCGCGGTGTCGATCAGCCCCCGCAGGCGGTTGTTCAGGCGCAGAGTTTTCGGTTGGCCGTCGAGGGTCAATTCGCCTTGTTGCAGGGCATTGATCAACTCGATACGGGCTGGGTCGGGCTGCGCGGCCCAGGTTTCCAGCAACTTGGCCTGCTGCACGGGATTGGCGGCGACGAAGTCTTCGGCGTCACCGGCGTGGGCGGCCATCGGCAATAAAAGTGCGATGGCAAGGAAAAAGCGGTAAAGGGCGGTGGGCATGTCAAATGTCCTGGTGATACGCGGACCTTGTAGGAGCTGGCTTGTCGGGTCGCCGCATCGCAGCGAAGGCGTACTGACTGACGCCAAAGGCTTCGCTGGCAAGCCAGCTCCTGCAGGATTTGTGTCGGGCCGAGCAATGTCGTGCTGCTCGACACCCAATGACTCAGTTGCTCTTCACCGCATACTCCGGCTTCTTGTCGTTACCCGGGATGAACGGACTCCACGGCTGGGCGCGGATTGGCCCTTCTGTCTGCCACACCACATTGAACTGACCGTCGGCCTGGATCTCGCCGATCATCACCGGCTTGTGCAGGTGGTGGTTGGTCTTGTCCATGGTCAGGGTGTAACCGGACGGCGCGGCAAACGTCTGGCCGGCCAGGGCTTCGCGGACTTTGTCGACGTCGGTGGATTTGGCTTTTTCCGCCGCTTGCGCCCACATGTGGATGCCGACATAAGTGGCCTCCATCGGGTCGTTGGTCACCGCCTTGTCGGCGCCCGGCAGGTTGTGTTTCTTCGCGTAGGCTTTCCAGTCATCGACGAACTTCTTGTTCACCGGGTTCTCGACCGATTCGAAGTAGTTCCACGCCGCCAGGTTGCCCACCAGTGGCTTGGTGTCGATGCCGCGCAGTTCTTCTTCGCCGACCGAAAACGCCACGACCGGAACGTCGGTGGCTTTCAGGCCCTGGTTCGCCAGTTCTTTGTAGAAAGGCACGTTGGAGTCGCCGTTGACGGTGGAGATAACCGCTGTCTTGCCACCGGCCGAGAACTTCTTGATGTTGGCGACGATGGTCTGGTAGTCGCTGTGGCCGAACGGGGTGTAAACCTCTTCGATGTCCTTGTCGGCCACGCCTTTGGAGTGCAGGAACGAACGCAGGATCTTGTTGGTGGTGCGCGGGTAGACGTAGTCGGTGCCGAGCAGGAAGTAGCGCTTGGCGCTGCCGCCTTCTTCGCTCATCAAGTATTCAACGGCAGGGATCGCCTGCTGGTTCGGCGCGGCGCCGGTGTAGAACACGTTTGGCGACATCTCTTCACCTTCGTATTGCACCGGGTAGAACAGCAGGCCGTTGAGTTCTTCGAATACCGGCAGCACCGATTTGCGCGACACGGAAGTCCAGCAACCGAACACCACGGCGACCTTGTCCTGGGTCAGCAACTGACGACCCTTCTCGGCGAACAGCGGCCAGTTCGATGCAGGGTCGACTACCACCGGCTCGAGCATCTTGCCGTTCACGCCGCCCTTGGCGTTGATCTCGTCGATGGTCATCAGTGCCATGTCTTTCAACGACGTTTCGGAGATCGCCATGGTCCCGGACAACGAATGCAGAATACCGACCTTGATGGTCTCGGCGGCCTGGACAGTCCAGGTCATGCCCATCGCGGCAATGGATGCCGTGAGTGTGAAAGCCTTGATCAAACTGCGACGCTTCATTGTGCGATCTCCATGAACTTATGAGTTTTCTTGGTTGGCAGATGCGGACTACTGAAGGTGTGTTTTGCAAGGGCTGTGCCCGGTCGATAAAAGACAGGGGAATGTCGTTCTAGAGCGGTTGCACGGTTTTACAGCGCACCATGAGGGGACGGCTTGCGTGCACTGGTGCGCCGGCATGCGCCACATTGGGGCGAGCAGGCTCGCTCCTACAGTTTGGGATGTGGTGAATCAGCGACGTCGCATCAGGCCGATGAAGAACAACCCGCCAATCGCCGCAGTGGCAACACCGATGGGCAAGTCTTCGGGGGCGATCAGAGTCCGGGCGGCGACGTCGACCCAGACCAGAAACACGCTGCCGAGCAATACGCACACCGGCAGCAATCTTCGGTGTTCAGCCCCGACCAGACGCCGCGCAATGTGCGGCACCATCAGCCCGACAAAACCGATCGAGCCGCTGATCGACACCAGCACCCCGGTCATCAATGACGCAATCAGAAACACTCGCAGGCGCACAGTGCGTGCATTCAGGCCCAGGGTCACCGCTGTCTGCTCGCCGGCCATCAGCGCATTGAGCGGTCGCGCCATGCCCAGCAGCAATACCAGCCCGAGCAACACACAGGCTGTCGGCACTGCCAGCAGCTCCCAACGGGCCAACCCGAGCCCGCCGAGCATCCAGAACATCACCGCCGAACTGGCTCGATGGTCGCCCATGAACAGCAGCAGATTGGCAATCGCCATCATCACGAACGACACCGCCACGCCGCACAGCAGCAAGCGGTCACTGTCGAGGCGACCGTGGCGACTGGCAATCAACAGCACCACCAGCATGCTCAGCAATGCACCGATGAATGCCGCAATCGGCAAGGTCAGCAGGCCAACGATTTCACCGACATGCAGCACCACGATCACCGCGCCAAGTGTGGCCCCGGACGTCACGCCGAGCAGGTGCGGGTCAGCCAACGGGTTGCGTGTGACCGCTTGCAGCACCGCGCCGATCAACGCCAGGCCGGCGCCCACCAGCGCGCCGAGCAGCATGCGCGGCACACGAATCAGCCAGACGATATGTTCCTGTCCGGGGTTCCAGTCCGGCACACCGAAACCGAACAGCTTGTGCAACAGGATGCGCCACACCAAATCCAGCGGCACCCGCGCCGGGCCGAAACCCAGGGACACCACGCACGACACCAGCAACAGGGCGCCGAGGGCGATCAGCAACAGGACGTAGCGACGGTTGATCATTCGCCGTGGAAACCCTTGGCCAGGGTGGCGACCGCGAGCACGTTATCGATCCCCGGCGTGGCCTGCACGTAAGGGATGACGATGAAGCGCCGGTGCTTGATGGCGTCCACCGAGTGCAGGGCCTTGTTGCCCAGCAGGAATTGAATCTTCTGTTCGGCAGTTATTTCGCTGTAGTCGACGATCACGATCACCTGCGGGTTACGCTCGACCACGGTTTCCCAATTGACCCGGGTCCAGCTCGCGTCGACATCCTCCAGGACATTGCGCCCGCCAGCGGCATCGATCAGCGCTTGCGGCATGCCCAGTCGTCCCGAGGTCATGGCCCGGTCTTCGCCGCTGTCGTACAGGAAGACCCGGGGTTTTTCCGCGGGCAGGTCTTTGCGAATATTCGCGACTTGCGCCTGCATGTTCGCGATCAGGGCATTGGCGCGGTCCTGCACATCGAAGATTCTGCCGAGGTTGCGCAGGTCGTTGTAGGTGTCGTCGAGGCTGGCCGGTGGGCGCTTCATTACGAAGGCGCAGGATTCGCTCAGCTCATACACATTGATGCCCAGCGGTTGCAGGGTTTGTGGCGTGAGGTCGCCGCCGATACGCATGCCGTAGTCCCAGCCGGCGAAGAAGAAATCGACGTTGGCATTGAGCAGGGTTTCCACCGACGGGTACTTGGCCGCGAGTTCCGGCAGGCCTTCGAGAATGCTCTGCATCTCGGGCGTCACGGCCTTCCAGCCACTGATGCCGCTGTAACCGGCCATCTGCGGCTTGAGGCCGAGGGCGAGCATCATCTGGGTCATGTTGATGTCGTGGCTGAGGGCGTGTTGCGGTGCCTGCTTGAAGGTCACCTCGCGGTTGCAGCTTTTGATTGTCAGCGGGTAACGGGTGGCTTCGGCCAATGCCTGGGCGCTGCCCAGCAGCATCACGAGAGGGAGGCAGGAGCGCAGCAGGGAACGCAAAGTCATGGTTGGGTTATCCAGGTGATTCGTGGGTAGCCGTGCAGTGGATGTTCATCGATCAGTGCTTCGACGCCGAACACATTGCGCAACAGCGCAGCGCTCAGGACTTCTTTCGGTATGCCGCTGGCGACGATACGGCCATGGTTGATCACGTACAGCCGGTCACAAAAAGCCGCCGCCAGATTGAGGTCGTGGATGCTCGCCAGGGTGCCGATGTTCAAGCGCTTGACCAACTGCAAAAGCTCAAGCTGATAACGCGGGTCGAGGTGGTTGGTCGGTTCGTCGAGGATCAGCAATTGTGGTTGCTGGGCCAGGGCGCGGGCGAGGATGACCCGCTGTTTTTCACCACCGGAGAGAGTGGCGAACCCGTGGTCTTCGAAGCCCTTGAGGCCGACGGATTCCAGGGCCTGATTGATCAGGTCGCGGTCTTCAAGGGTGTCGCCATCGAACAAGCCTTTGTGCGGCGTGCGGCCCATGGCGACCACTTCCTCAACGGTCAGGCCGAAGGCATCAGGAAACTCCTGCAACACCACGGCGATGCGTTGCGCACACCAGCGCGAGGATTGTTTCCAGACGTTCTGGTGATCGAGCCTGACCTCGCCGCTTTCCGGTCTGTTGAAGCGCCAGGCACATCGCAACAGGCTGGTCTTGCCGCTGCCATTGGGACCGATCAGCCCAACGAACTCACCGGCGGCCACGTGTAGCGAGGCGTCACGCAGCTGGAACTGGTGGTGGCAATGGCCGTGGCCCAGTGGGGACCAGGTGAGGTTTGTGAGGTTCAGCGAGGTCATGCAGTGGCTCTTGAGTGATGCCAAGGGCCCCATCGCGAGCAAGCTCGCTCCCACAGGTCTTACGCTATCCCTGTGGGAGCGAGCTTGCTCGCGATGGGGCTGAGGTGATGCGCGGGGAGTTTACAGTGCCTTTCGCCCGGCGCATCTCGCCTGTTTCATGATGAAGATGAGGCGCTCTCAGTCTGCCGGGTGAAGCGCGACAACAGCACACGATCGAGCACCCACACCGCCACCAGCGAAGCACCCACCAACGGGAAGACCACTGCCAGGGCGAACATGATCAGCATCGCGGTTTTCCATTTCGGCAGGTCGTGGCGCAGCGGCGGCACGCCGAGTTTTCCTTGCGGGCGGCGTTTCCACCAGATCACCACGCCGCTGACCGCGCTGAGCAAAATCATCAGGCAGATCAGCAACACGACGATCTGGTTGAACACACCGAACATCTTGCCCTCGTGCAGCATCACGCCGATTTCCGTGGCGCGGGCGACGCTGCCGTACTGCTCGAAACGTACATCGGCCAGGACCTTGCCGGTGTATTGATCGATGTGCAGCGTGGCGTCATTGCGCGGGTCGTCGGCGAATACGGCGATGGTGAACACGCCGGTTGCAGTGGTCGGCAGGGTGATGCTGTAACCCGGTTCGACCTTGCGTTCGCTGGCGATGTTTTGTACGTCCTGCAGGCGGATGGTCGGCGAGGCCGGGCCGGCCGCTGCACCGTCGTGGGCCATGTGCTCGGCATGGTCGCCGGACATCGGCATCGGCGTGTTTTCCATGGCCCACGGCACGGTCTGGCGGGTGGCGGTGTTGAGGCTGCGCGCCTCGATATCGGACTTCGGCACGTCATCCCACATGGCGGCCGGGAACACGTTCCATACTTCGGCGTATTGCTTGCCCCAGAAGCCGGTCCAGGTCATGCCGCTGAGCAGCATCACCAGCAGCAGGGAAGCGCCCCAGAACCCGGTGACCGCGTGCAGGTCGCGCCACAATACGCGACCACGACTGTTCAGGCGTGGCCACAAAATGCCTGCCGCCTGACCGCGCGGCCACCACAGGAAGATGCCGGACACCACCAGCACCACGCCCCAACCGGCGGCCAGTTCGATCAGCCGATCGCCAATGGTGCCGATCATCAACTCGCCGTGAATCGACCGGGCGATGGCTTGCAGGTTCTTCTTGGCGTCTTGCTCGCCGAGGATGTCGCCGTGGTACGGATCGACGAAAACATTCAGCTCCTTGTCTTCGTTGAGCACGACAAACTGCGCGCTGCGCTCGGCGTTGACCGGTGGCAGGTACTGGGTGACCTGGCCTTGTGGATAAGCTGTTTTCACCCGTGTCAGCAGGTCGTCGGCCGGCACGGTGTGATGACCGGCCGGAACGTTGAGCAGGCTGCTGTACATCAGCGAGTCGAGCTGCGGTTTGAACAGGTAGACGGTGCCGGTCAGGGCCAGCATCACCATGAATGGCGCAACGAACAATCCGGCATAGAAATGCCAGCGCCAGGCCAGGTTGTAGTAATTCACTTTGGGCTGTTTCATCACGAGTGCTCCGCTTGGCTGGATCTTTTAGTTGTTTGTTTTGCGGTTGCTGCGCAACCGTTCGCGGGCAAGCCCGCTCCCACAGAGGGAGCGGGTGCCCTCAAGGGTTAGAAACTCATATCCACCTTGGTCCAGAGCGTTCGCCCCGGTTCCTTGATGGCCTGCGGGTCATTGGCCGGGTAGCCGAAACCCGCATTGCCGGCCAGGTTCAAGTGCTCGGCGTAAGCCTTGCCGAACAGGTTGTCGACGCCGCTGCTGACCTTCCAGTTGCTGTTGATCCGATAGGCACCGTTGAGGGAGAACACGCCGAAGCCCGGCGTCTTGCCGAAATCCTTGCCGACCACGTTGCCCTTGTTCTGGTCGATGCGGTTTTGCGCGGCGACCACTCTCCACAGTGCGCCGGCGCTCCAGTTGTCTTCGCTGTAGGTCAGGCCGAAACGGGCATCCAGCGGCGGCATCTGCGGCAATGCACTGCCATCGCTGCTGTTCTTGCCCCAGGCGTAGGCCAGGGTCGCGTCGGCTTTCCAGTTGTCGGTGAGGTTGTAGGCGGCGCCCAATTCGCCGCCCATGATTCGCGCGTCGATGTTTTCGGCTTGCGAGGTCGTACCCATCATCGTCGGGGTGTAGTTGAACAGGATGTAATCGCGCACCTGCCCGACGTAAGCCGAGGCCCAGGCTTCGAGGTCTTCGGTCTTGTATTGCAGGCCGAAATCGAGCTGGGTGGTTTTTTCCGGTTTGATCGAATCGAAGGCATTCAACGAACCGGCGGGGCCGGACTTGGGTGAAAACAGCTCCCAGTAATCCGGGAATCGCTGGGTGTGACCGAGGCCGGCATACAAGGTTGTCGGGCTATCGGCCAGGTCATGCTCGTAGCGGATGAAACCGCTCGGCAGGGTATCGGCGCGGGTGTCGTCGGTGGTCGGATTCGGGCGGGTCATCATGCCCGAGCCGATGGTCTGCCGAAAATCCTTGGCCGAGGCGCGGTCCAGGCGTGCGCCGCTGATCAGGCGGTCACGGTCGGCGGCGTACCAGGTCAGTTCGCCGAACACGCCGTAGTTATGGAAGTCGGCATCCTTGGTGTACGGCAGGTCCTTGTAGGTGTCGACACCCATGGCGCTGCGCTGGCGATGTTCGTTGGTCTGCGCGTCGATGCCGCTGATCAGTTGTACATCAGCCCAGCGCCAGGTGGCCTTGACCCGGGCGCCGAGGGTGCGGCGGTCGACGTTGGAGGCCATGGGCCCGGCCATCATCCCGGTACCGGACGGCGTGCGCAGGGTGTAGTTGTCCATCACATGGTCGGCGTAGTTGTAGTAGACCTGCGCCTCGACCTTATCCAGTACCTCGCCGATGTTGGACTGCTCAAATCGCAGGCCGAGGCTCTCGCGCAGGAACTGCGAACCGTCCATGCCGCGCCCGGCGTAGCGGGCTTCGCCATCGCCACGGCCGGCGGTCAGTTCCAGCAAGGTGTCGGTATTCGGCGTCCAGCCGACGGCCACGTCACCGTTCCATTTGTCATAGCGCGACGCCACGGTGTCGTTGTTGCCGTCCTGGTAGTCGTCGGAGTGCGCGGTGTTGCCGATGACCCGCACATAACCCGATTGTCCACCGGCTGCGGCGTCCACCAGTTTGTCGAAGCGACCGTAGGAGCCAGCCAGTACGCTGGCGTTGACCCGCGTGCCGAGTTCGCCGAAGTGCTCCGGCTCGCGGTCGAACAGGATAGTGCCGGCCGAAGAACCCGGTCCCCACAGCACGGTTTGCGGGCCTTTGATCACGGTGAGCTTGTCGTAGGTTTCCGGCGAGATGTAGGAGGTCGGGGCGTCCATCCTCCCCGGGCAGGCGCCGAGCATCATGCTGCCATTGGTGAGGATGTTCAGCCGCGAGCCGAACATGCCGCGCAGCACCGGGTCACCATTGGTGCCGCCATTGCGCACCATGGCGAAGCCCGGGATGGTTTTCAGGTAATCGGCACCGTCGCTGGCCGGCACCGGTTGGCGCGGTTCCTTGGGGTTGGTGACGATGGTCAATGGCGAACTGGGGGCAACGGCGGTAATCACTGTCGGGCTCAGTTCTTCACTGTGACTGGCATGCTCATCGGCGAGCGCAGAGGGCGCGAGCAATGCACCGCACAGGATTGCGGTGGCGTGCCTGAAACGAACGCCGGATTCGTTCAGGGCAAAAGAGGCTTGGGCAGGGCTCAAGCAAGGGACAGCAGAAAACCTGGACATGACAATTTCCATCGAACAGTCGTAAACGACACGGCCGGCAGCCTGCGCAATCCCTGTGGGATTGAGCGTTGGCTGTCTTGCGGACCGTGTGAAATCAGAAGTGAGTGTTTACGCGACGACGGGTGGGGCGCGGGTGCGAGCGCCGGGGAAGAAGGTTTGCCGGGCATGGCCCAGGCGTGGGGAAGGCGTGGTGAAGGTGTTGACGGGCGAGATGACGAAGTTGGCGAAAGACACGCCACCGGTCAGCGCCGGGCAATTGAAGAGCAGGCTGCAATAGCCGCACTTTTCCCATAGCGCATGGTGCCCCGGGGCTGGCGGGCAATGCTCGGCAGTGGCTTGCGTTCCATGGTCGGCATGCTCCATCGCCGACATGTCCATGTCCATGCTCATACCGGCAGGCATGGTCATCGACATGGCGCGCGAATCCATCGGCATCGACTGAGAGATCAGCGGACCGATAAAGATCATCAGCATGGCGAACAGGCTGATCCAGCTGCCGCGTGTCAGGCTCAATGCTTGACTGCGTGGCCTGGATGACCTGGCGCTAAGCGGGCGCATGGGCGTTTTCAGTTCAGGCGATCAAGGCTTGTGCACGTGCGCTTGCATGGTATCCGGCGCCTGCTTCTGCACCGCGACTTCGACCGTCACGTCACCGGACTTCTCGAAGTGCAGCGTCATGGGGAAACGCTTGCCGTCAACCAGCAGGCTGCGGTCCTTGAGGCCCAGCAACATCACGTGATAAGCCATCGGTGCGAAAGTGACCTCACCTCCGGCGGGCACTTCCACGCTCGGTACGTGCTGCATTTTCATCACGTCGCCTTGCATCACGTGCTCATGCAATTGCGCTTCGTCCGCAATGGGGGTGTCGACGCTGAGCAGGCGGTCGGCGGTCTTGCCTTCATTGCTGATCACGAAATACGCCGCAACGGTGGGCGCGTTGGGCGGCAACTCCTGGGACCACGGATGCGCGATTTCCAGTTCGCCGACTTTGTATTCGTGGGCATTGGCAAAGCAGGCAGGCAGCAGCAACGCGGCCAGAACGATGAGTTTGTTCAACATGGCAGTTCTCCGGAACGATTTAAAACGCAGTCAATTGCGAGAAAAAATCACACCAGAGGGGACGCGCGGGGGTTGAGACTCGGCCATTGCTGGCGCGGTGACGGGCTGTCGAGCGAGGTGGCGGGCAGGCTTCGGTTGGACTCGAAGCGGGCGAAGTACAGCTGCGGTGAATGCCCCGGCAACGCCACCAATGGCGCAGAACCGGAGCAGCACCAACAATGCTGCATGTTGGAATGATCGTCGTTTTTCGGGGTTTTCTGTTCAAGGTCCCCGATGGAAATCGCCACCATCCTGGTGCCGCTGGAGCTGCAGAAACTGCCCCACAACAACTGTTCGGCAGGTGAGTTAGCCGTTTGTGCCATCGCTCCGGACATCGGCATGGCGAGCATGTTGAACAGCACTGCGAAGCAGGCTATCCAGGCAATTGCGAGCCGTTGTCGGGACATGGGACAAAATCCGTTTGGGTGGGCGATCAGGCGCGGGCTATTTAGCCTGATCAGGGCCGATAAGTAAAAAGGCGGCATGCGGTCTGGTGTCGCAGCGTAATCAGACAGCGATGGCATGCAAGCGCAGACCCAAGGCTTTCATAACTTTCATGATAGTCGCGAATTCCGGATTGCCACTACTGCTCAGCGCTTTGTAAAGACTCTCGCGTCCCAGACCGGCATCACGGGCGATTTGTGTCATGCCCTTTGCTCGGGCGATATCGTTGAGCGCTGCACGTATCAGCACGCCGTCTCCGGCATCTTCTTCAAAGCAGGCATCCAGATAAGCCGCCATTTCCTCCGGAGTTTTGAGAAACTCGACGGCATCAAAACGGGTAAATTGTTCGGCCATGATTTACTCCTCATTACCGATATTGTGTGCCATTTGAATAGCACGTTTGATATCTCGTTTTTGAGTCGACTTGTCACCCCCGATCAACAGCAAGTAAATCACCTCATCTCTGCGAGTGAAGTACATCCTGTAGCCTGGGCCGTACTGAACGCGCATCTCATAAACCGCAGCACCTACAGATTCACAATCACCAAAATTTCCATACTCGGCTGCCCGGAGTCTGGCGATTATTCGAGCTTTGCCGATGGTGTCCCTCAGCGAGTTGAGCCAGTCAGCAAATACTTGGGATCGCTCAAATTCGATCATGTTGAATCGTATTCCTTGGGATACAGGGTGGCAAGCGGCACTTTCTTTTGGGCGAGACCATTCATCCCTGTGGATGTTGGGTGCGCTTGATTGGTTCAGGGGGGAGGCGAACTATAGGATTGAGGCCGTAGAGTCGATAGCCAGCTTCGTCTGAGAATGCTGCCAGCGGAATCGCAAGGTTTAGCAGGTCTTAGGAATAGTCCTACACTGGTAGGGCACCCAGCATATCTGCCACTGAGCCAAACTCCCGTTCCACACTTGGCAATTCGGGGCGCTTCAAGACAATCACCGGCACACCACGCTCACGCGCCACTTCCAGCTTCGGCTCGGTCGCCGTGCTGCCGCTGTTCTTGCTGATCAGCACGTCGATGTTTCGCCGCTCGAACAACTCACGTTCATCGTCGATCAGGAAGGGCCCACGTGCGCCGATCACTTCACAGCGCTCGTTGCCCGGATACACATCCAGTGCGCGCAGGGTCCAGAATTGCTCCGCCGGAATTTCATCCAGGTGCTGCAGGGGCTCGCGACCGAGGGTGAACAGCGGTCGACGGAAGGGTTTCAGGGCTTCGATCAATTCGGCCCAATCGCTGACTTCCCGCCAGTCATCCCCCGCCTGGGCCTGCCAGGCCTGTCGCCGTAGCGCCCAGCAGGGAATGCCGCTCAAGCGCGCGGCGGTCGCGGCGTTCTGGCTGATTTGGGCGGCGTAGGGGTGAGTGGCATCGAGCAGCAGATCGATGCCTTCGTCGCCAATGAATTGCGCCAGGCCCTCGGCACCGCCGTAGCCGCCGACGCGAACCTGGCATTGCAGGTCCGTCGGCACCCGACCGACACCAGCCAGGCTATAGATGTGCTGCGGTCCCAGCGTGCGGGCAATGGCCATGGCTTCGGTCACGCCGCCTAGCAGGAGAATGCGCTTCATTGAAAGGCTCCCGCATGACCAACGATCCCGCCCTGGCGATCGATGGCAAAGACCTCCACTTGAACCTGCGCCGGCACCACGCTGCGGGCAAAGTCCAGGGCATGCTGACAGACTGCATCACCCAGGGCGACCCCGGCTGCAGCGGCCATGGCCAATGCCTGCTGGCTGGTGTTGGCCTCGCGGATGCTCTGCTGCAACGCCACATCGGCGCCGACCTGTGCCGCCCATAGCGCCAGTTGCGGCAGGTCGATGCTCGAATGGCGACTGTGCAAATCCATGTGCCCGGCCGCCAGTTTGCTGATCTTGCCGAAACCACCGCACAGGCTGAGTTTTTCCACCGGTACTTTACGCAGGTGCTTGAGCACGGCGCCAACGAAGTCGCCCATTTCGATCAGGGCGATTTCCGGCAGGTTGTAGACCCGGCGCATGGTGTCTTCGCTGGCGTTGCCGGTGCAGGCGGCGATGTGCAGGTAACCGTTGGTTTTCGCCACGTCGATGCCCTGGTGGATCGAGGCGATGTAGGCCGCACAGGAAAACGGCCGGACGATGCCGCTGGTTCCGAGTATCGACAAGCCGCCAAGAATGCCCAGGCGCGGGTTCATGGTTTTCAATGCCAGCGCCTCGCCGTTCTCGACATTGACCGTGACCTCGAAGCCGCCGCTGTAGCCGAGTTCATCGGCCAGTCGGGCCAGGTGTTCGCTGATCATTTTGCGCGGCACCGGGTTGATCGCCGGTTCGCCGACACCCAGCACCAGCCCGGGCCGGGTCACTGTGCCGACGCCGCGGCCGGCCTTGAAGCGAGTCCCGGGTTCGCTACTCAGACGCACCTGGGAGTAGAGCAGGGCACCGTGGGTCACGTCCGGATCGTCACCGGCGTCTTTGAGGGTTCCGGCTTCGGCGCCGTCCTCGGTGAGGCGGCAGAACTCCAGGCGCATCTGCACCTGCTTGCCCTTGGGCAACACGATTTCCACTGCATCGGCCGATGTGCCATCCAGCAGCAGACGCGCGGCGGCGAGGCTGGTGGCCGTGGCGCAACTGCCGGTGGTCAGGCCGCTGCGCAGTGGTGCGGGTTGTTCGGCGGTTTCGTCACGCATCGAAGGGTTTCGTCACATCCAGCAAGGTAATCGGCAAGGCCTGGCGCCAGGTGTCAAAGTCGCCCAGCGGTTGTGCCTGGGCGATATGAATGCGCGTCAACTCCCCGCCGTGTTGCTCGCGCCAGGCCATCAGGGTCATTTCACTTTGCAGGGTGACTGCGTTGGCAATCAGCCGGCCCCCGGGTTTGAGTTCGGCCCAACAGGTATCGAGCACGCCTTCGCGGGTGACACCGCCGCCGATGAAAATCGCCTCCGGTCGCTCCAGCCCGGCCAGGGCCAGCGGCGCACTGCCGCGAACCAGTTGCAGGCCGGGAACCCCGAGCGCATCGCGGTTGTGTTCGATCAACGTTTGTCGGCCCGCATCCGCCTCGATGGCCAGTGCGCGGCAACTGGGGTGTGCGCGCATCCATTCGATGCCGATCGAGCCGCTGCCGGCGCCGACGTCCCACAACAGTTCGCCAGGGACCGGGGCCAGGCGCGCGAGGGTGATGGCGCGCACATCGCGTTTGGTCAGTTGGCCGTCGTGCTGGAAGGCCGAGTCCGGCAGGCCGGCCAGTCGCGACAGCCGCAGCGTGTTCGGCTCGGCGACGCACTCGATGGCGATCAGGTTCAGGTCGGCGATCAGCGGATCGTTCCAGTCGCTGGCGATACCGTCGATACGCCGCTCGGCTTCACCGCCCAGGTGTTCCAGCACGGTGAGACGGCTAGGGCCGAAGCCATGTTCGCGCAACAGGGCCGCGATGGCGGCGGGGCTGCGGCCGTCGTTGCTCAACACCAGCAAACGCACGCCACTGGACAAGTGGGCGTTGAGTGCGGCGCAAGGCCGGGCCACCACGGACAGTGTGACCACCTCCTGCAAGGGCCAACCCATTCGTGCAGCGGCCAGCGAGCAGGAGGACGGTGCGGGAAGCGTCAGCATCTCGACTGCGGGGAGTTGCCGGGCGAGGCTGGCGCCGACGCCGAAGAACATCGGGTCGCCACTGGCCAGGACGCAGACGGGTTCGCCACGCTGCGACAGCAGCGACTCCAGGCAGAAGGGACTTGGCCACGGCTGGCGCTCGCCGCGTATGCACGGCGGGAGCAAATCCAGATGCCGCTGGCCGCCGAAGATTTTCGAGGCGCGCAACAGTGCATGCCGGGCGTTCTTGCCCAGGCCCTTGAAACCGTCTTCGCCGATGCCTACTACCGTCAGCCAGGGTGTCATGCCGTTCCTCAATCACGCGTTCAACGTTGTTGGGCGGCATGATAGCGCGGGTTCCTTGAGCTGACTGCCTTCTCTTCCCGACCGGAGTCTTTTCATGCAGCGAAGCAAAGCAGGCATAATACCGCGCACTTTCGCCGTGAATCGCCTCGCCACCTGAACGGGTCCGCCTTGAACGAACGTCCGCTGTCCTCTGCCTTACGCCCCTCGGCCTGCCCGGGGTTGCTGCGTATTGTGCCGGCACTGGACGGCGGCATCTGCCGGATCAAGTTGAGCGGTGGTTCGATCAGCAGCGACCAGGCAGAGGTCGTAGCGTCTGCGGCCGAGCGTTACGCCAGCGGAGCGATCGAGGCGACCAACCGGGCCAACCTGCAGATCCGCGGCATTGGCAGCGAACAAGCGGCGTTGATCGACAGCCTGCTGGCCGCCGATCTGGGGCCGCAGAACGCGGCCGGCGACGATGTGCGTAACCTGATGCTCAGCCCCGGCGCCGGGATCGACCTGCGCATGCTGTTCGACACTCGCCCGCTGGCAGGGCAGATCCTCGCCACACTGCAAGGCCACGAAGCGTTCCACGACCTCAGTGCCAAGTTCGCCGTGCAGCTCGATGGCGGTGAAGACCTGGCGATGCTCGAACATCCCCATGACCTGTGGCTCTCGGCGTTTGAGCAAGATGGCGAGCGACGGCTGGCGTTCGGTCTGACGGGATGCCCGACGGACAGCCCCGCCGGTTCGGTTGCGCTGGCTGACGGGTACGCTCTGGTGGTCGCGGTCCTTGAATTGTTCCTTGAACTGGCGCGCCCCGAGCAGACGCGGATGCGCCATCTACTGACCGGGTATTCGGTCGAGGACGTTCTGCTTCGGTTGGCTGAGCGAGTGTCGATGCAAGCGGTTGTCGGCTGGCAGCGGGTTTCGGGCTCCAGTGATGTGCACATCGGCGCACATCCCCAGGCCGAGCCGGGTGTTGTCTATGTGGGGGCTGTCCCGCCGCTGGGTCGGCTCGATCCGACGATGCTGCGGGGTGTGGCGCAACTGGCACGCGAGTTCGGTGATTCCAGCCTGCGCTTCACACCCTGGCAAAGCCTGCTGCTGCCCAATGTCCACGCGAAAAACGCCGCCGAGGTCATTCGACAATTGCATTGCCTGGGCTTGCAGTGCGAAGCCGATCAGCCATTGTCCCGGTTGATCGCCTGCACCGGTTCCAACGGTTGCGCCAAGGGGTTGGCCGAGACCAAGGGTGATGCCCTGAAATTGGCCGAATTGCTGCAGAGTCTTGGACAAGCGCCGAACGTACATTTGAGCGGTTGCCCGCGTTCTTGCGCCGCCGCGCATACGGCGCCCGTCACCTTGCTGGCCGTCGCCCCCGGTCACTACGATCTCTATTTACGCGATGCAGCGCAGCCGGGTTTCGGCGCGCTACACGCACGCAACCTTACTATTGAAGCGGTCGCGGCCTTGCTCGACGCCCGCTCACGGAGCCCCATTGATGCTTGATTACATCCGCGACGGTCAGGAGATCTATCGCAACTCCTTCGCGATCATTCGCGCCGAGGCCAACCTCGACCGCATCCCGGCCGATCTGGAGAAACTCGCGGTGCGTGTGATCCACGCCTGCGGCATGGTCGAGGCCATCGACGGTTTGCAGTTTTCCGAAGGCGCGGGCAAGGCGGGGCGCGATGCGCTGGCAGCCGGTGCGCCGATCCTGTGCGATGCGCGGATGGTCTCCGAAGGCGTGACCCGCGCACGCTTGCCGGCGAACAACCAGGTGATTTGCACCCTGCGCGATGACAGTGTTCCAGCACTGGCTCGCGAGCTGGGCAACACCCGCTCCGCCGCCGCGCTGGAACTGTGGCGCCCGCACCTGGAAGGCAGCGTGGTGGTCATCGGCAACGCCCCGACGGCGCTGTTTTATTTGCTGGAGATGCTCGACGCCGGTGCGCCGAAACCGGCGCTGATCCTCGGTTTTCCAGTGGGCTTCGTCGGCGCAGCCGAATCCAAGGCAGCGCTGGCGGCTGACAGCCGTGGAGTGCCTTTTGTCATCATGCAGGGTCGCCTGGGCGGTAGCGCCATGGCCGCCGCCGCCGTCAATGCCCTCGCCACGGAGATCGAATGATGCAGCAACCTGGACGTTTGATCGGCCTTGGCGTCGGCCCCGGTGATCCGGAACTGATTACCGTCAAGGCCCTGCGGTTGCTGCGCGAGTCGCCGGTGGTGGCGTACTTCGTCGCCAAGGGCAAGAAGGGCAACGCCTTCGGCATCATCGAAACGCATCTGCAAGAAGCGCAGAATCTGTTGCCGCTGGTGTACCCGGTGACCACCGAAGCCTTGCCGGCACCGTTGTCCTATGAGCAAGTGATCAGCGACTTCTACGATGACGCTGCGCAAGAGCTGGCCACGCATCTCGACGCGGGCCGTGATGTGGCGGTGATCTGCGAGGGTGATCCGTTCTTCTACGGCTCCTACATGTACCTGCACGACCGGCTCGCCGAGCGCTATCAGGCTGAAGTCGTGCCCGGTGTGTGTTCGATGCTGGGTGGCGCCTCGGTGCTCGGTGCACCGCTGGTGTATCGCAATCAGAGTCTGTCGGTGCTGTCCGGCGTACTGCCGCACGACGAACTCAAGCGTCGCCTGGCCGATGCCGATGCGGCGGTGATCATGAAACTGGGGCGCAACTTTCCCAAGGTCCGCCAGGTGCTGGAAGAACTCGGCCTGGCCGAGCGTGCGCTGTACGTCGAACGCGCGACCATGGCCAATCAGAAAATTGTGCCGCTGGATCAGGTTGAGCCGATGTCCTCGCCGTATTTCTCGTTGATCATCGTTCCCGGCGAAAGGTGGCAAGGCTGATGACCCGTCCAGTTCCGGCGATTGTCATTCTCGGCAATGGCAGCCTCGCTACCGCACGCAGCATTCAGCAGGTGTACCCCGAAGCCCTGATCCATGGCCTGGCCGAACGGGTCGAAGGCGCGGATCGGGTCTATCACGAATTCGGTGCAACCCTGCGCGAACTCTATCAACAGGGCACGCCGATCATTGCCCTGTGCGCGGCCGGGATCGTGATCCGCACGCTGGCGCCCTTGTTGCTGGAAAAGGGCGCCGAGCCACCGGTATTGGCGGTGGCTGAAGACGGTAGCGCCGTGGTTCCACTGCTGGGTGGTCTCGGTGGGGTGAATGTGATGGCGCGGGAGATTGCCGCGGCACTGGAAGTTTCTGCGGCGATCACCACCAGCGGCGAGTTGCGTTTCGGCACGTGCCTGCTCAATCCGCCCAGCGGCTATGCCCTGGGCGATCTGGAACTGGGCAAGCGTTTCGTTTCCGATTTGCTGGCCGGTGAAACGGTGCGCATCGAAGGTGCGGCTCCGTGGCTGGCGCAGGCGCAATTGCCCGAAGACGCACAGGCCCGATTGGCGGTGCATGTCAGTCATGCCGAGCGGACTCCTGCAGCCAATGAATTGTTGATCTACCCACGCAATGTGGTGGTCGCTGTGGATGCTGGCCTGGTGAACGTCGCGGCGGCGGTGCGCGAGGCGTTGCATCAGGCAACAATCGCCGTGCAGTCGCTGGCTTGCCTGCTGGCCGCCGACACCGAAATGGCCAGTTCGGGGTTGCGCGAGGCGGCGCTTGAATTGGGCGTGGCGTTGCGTTTTGCCGGCGCTGAGAAGGCGCTTGGCGAACGTCTGCGTACTGCCATAGGCCAGCCCGTTTCCCTGCTGGGTAGCGACACCGTTGCCATTGCGGTGGCAGAGCAGCCGCTGGACCCATTGCAGATCGGCCGCCCGCGTGGACGGCTGGCGGTGATCGGCCTCGGGCCGGGCGCTGCTGAACTGATGGTGCCGGCAGTAAAGGCTGAACTGGCTCGCGCAACCGACGTGCTGGGCTACGAAACCTATGTGCGCATGGCCGGGCCGTTTCGCGCCGATCAAGTACTGCATTGCACCGACAACCGCGAAGAGATGCAACGCGCCCGCCACGCCTTCGAACTGGCGGCTCAGGGGCGCTCGGTGGTGGTGGTTTCCTCGGGGGATCCGGGGGTTTTCGCCATGGCCGCGGCGGTGCTGGAGGCGCTGCACGAGTCCATCGACGTCCATTGGCACAACGTTGATCTCGAGATCCTGCCGGGCGTCTCTGCTTCGCTGGCGACTGCCGCCCAGGCCGGCGCGCCGCTGGGACATGACTTCTGTGTGCTGTCGCTGTCGGATAACCTCAAGCCCTGGGCAATCATCGAGAAACGCCTGGACCTGGCCGCTCAAGCCGATCTGGCGCTGGCCTTCTACAACCCGATCTCGCGTTCTCGTCCGTGGCAATTGGGCCAGGCACTGGACATTGTCGCCCGACACCGCGTACCCGAGACGCCTGTGGTGTTAGGCCGGGACATCGGGCGTCCGGGGCAGACGCTGCGGGTTACCACCCTTGGCCAGTTGACCCCGGATCAGGTCGACATGCGCACCATGGTATTGATCGGCTCATCCACCACCTGCTCTTTCCCTCGTCCTGAGGGGGGCGAATGGGTCTACACGCCGCGTTGGTATGGCGAAAAACCCGCTTCCTGAATCAAGACGCCTCTTTGGAGGCGTTTTTTTTTCGAAGTATTCTGCATGAGCAAGTTTCTGGGTTGTGGGTTTTTTGCTGAAAATATAAGTTTAAAAATTGAAAGTATCCATGATTGGCTTTTTTGATATTGTGTGATGTGCCTGTTGATAACAGTTTCTTGGCGTGTGTTTCTTGTGTGTCGGGAATTTCTTTGTTTCGATAGGGTGTGCAATGTGTGTTAATGGAGAGTATTAAAAATGGACTTTGATTTTGCTCTTGTCCCTAGTCTTGGACAGCGCCTTGAGTTTATTCGGAATATGGGTTTTCTTCGTGTCCAGCGTTCAGGCAGGGTCAGGAGGTTTGCCGTTGGCGATGACGTCGGGGCATATGATGATCGTGCGCAAAGTGCGATGCTGATTGGCAGAACGCTGCTGGGCTGTATGGCAGGCTTGAGCAGGGAAGAAAAGAAAGAAATCAAGAACAGCATCAAGATTGCCAGCTTGGTGTGTGATACATACGAAAATGAGGCGCTTGGTCTTGGCGATTGGCTGAATCGCTACGCGAGAATGCTTAATCATTTTGGATGGTATTCGGATCGACATCCGGGCGAAAAGGTTTATAGGGATCTGTCCAGTACGGTTTCCGGGAAAATGATTGAAACGGTTCGGCAACTGGGTAACGAACCTATGCTGACCAACAGTATAGCGGCTTTCAAGGCGCTGGAATCTGACTCCCGTGGGCTGGCGGCTTATGCCGGAGCGACGCTGTACGGCAAATCCTTTCAAGTTGCACCGGCAGGGCGTGACAGCAAGGGAATGCTGACGATGGAACTTAATCACGCGCGGTTGATCGTCAAACGAAAAACCAAGAGTTTCCTGTTTGTCAGTTGGCAGAAGGGTGAGGCCGAGTTGCAGCATAATTACCGAAGCTTTTATCTCGACAGAAACGCTTACGCGGAAACGAAACAGAAGTTGGAAGATATCCTCGAGGAAAGCGATATGGCCGAAATCGAGTTAAGGCTTTGAAAGTGTGTTGTCGCTATTTTGTAAGTAATGGTTTTGGCGATTTGTTGCGTATTATTTTGAAGAATGGTCAGTATTGACACTCAATTGTGAATTGATTAACTTTGGTTTCGGGCTGGGATTGGCCCTTATAATATATTATATGGATATTCGAAATGACTGATATTACTGCGGTAGAAATGAGCGAGGCGCAATGCCTGGAATTTATCGAGGAAAGCCTGAAAGAAACTTTGCCTGTCATTCAGCAGCAACAAGCCGGTAGACGTGTTCGCCGTGCCGTCGACGGGGTTATTGATACCGATAAGTTGAATGCAGCGATTCTCAACTCCACGATGATTTCCTTTCCCGAGGGCGTGAGCCGCCGCAACAAAACAATTATAAAGCGAACCTTTTTGTTCGCCGACCTGTCTGCGCAGATCAAGTTTCCCAACGAGCAAGATCAGGTTCAACGCTGGGAACATATGCTTAAAGGGATGAAAGCCATGGGCTGGACCATGTTCGGCAACCCGACGATCAATTATCAGGAGTCGGCGAGCGGCCTGCTAATGTCCAATCTGGTGCTGGACATTGCCAAATCAATGATAGGCGGTCTTGGCGGCGGCCTCGGACCTATCCTGAAGCTGGGGGCAGAAAAGGCAATCGAAGGTCTGCAGGCCAATAAGGAAGCATTGAAGCTCTATGAAAATAACGGCAAGAAAGGCGATGGTGCAAACTTCGGTCTCGCAAGCTGTGCACAGGATAGCGATGGTGAAGTAAGCCTGGTGATGAGCGCTATCAGTTATTACACCACATCCGGAAATACCAAGATCGCTTTCTTTGACAAGACCTCCTCGTCTGGCAGGTTGTTTCAATCCAAAGGTGTTTTCAGCATCCATGCCGATGACTATGTCAAGAGGAAGGAGGATGCAGCCAACAAGTTCTATGAGGCTGTCGATAAGCGCCTGGAAATGGAGTTTGGTATCTGATTTCCAGTCTGGTCAGGTGCGATGCATCTGACCTTTTGCGGGGTGTGCAGTATGAGTAGTACTGGCTATGTAAATGCGGGAAGCTTATTGATCATTTCGTCGTCGCTGCCGATGCCGGTGCGCGAAGACATCCTTTCTTCACTTCTTTATGCACAGTTGACTTCAAGCAAGAGTTACCCGGAGCTCAAGGATTTCAAGGCTTGGAACAGCAGGTATGCCGAGGCATTGAAGTTTCTTCTCTATGAAGTACCGGGCCGGGTCGGGGACGGGTTCTTTTCGTCCTCTGTGGATGAATGCGTAACGTTCGAGAGCCTTGTCAGGCAACGGCTGACGTCTTTGTTGGCGCCTGATGAATGCAGCTCGTTGGATCTTTTGCTGCAACACACTGTGAGTCTTGAGTTGCTGAACCCAGCTCACGATTTGTTGACGCGATACGCTGTAGAAGCGGGAAGGGCGCAGAGCGGTAGTGCCCCGGTTGTCAACCGTATCAGGATCCATGCCGGCGTGGTGGATGAGTCTGCAACCCTGAGAATGCTGACTATCAACCTTGCTACCCGTACACCCATTGAACCGGTTTTTCTCAACCAAAGCTTCATGTTGAGCGAGATTGTCGGAGATGTTGAAACGAAATGCTTTGTCGCCCAACTGGACGAAGACTATGCAGAGTACAAAAGGAAGTGGGTGCTCGACGCTCTCGGTGGACGGCGTGAAAAGGGGATCGAAAGACTTTATTGATGTGTTCTTGCTGGCTCATCACGGCACCAGATAGCCTTTGACCCCGGTAAAAATAATCTGTGCCGCCAGTGCACACACGAACAACCCCATCAAGCGGCTGACAATCTGCAAGCCCTGATCGCCGAGTATGCGTTCGATGCGGCTGGACAGATAAAGCACCACCCCCACGGTGAAACTGGCCAGGGCAATGCTGACAATGGCGGTGAGCTTGTCGTCCCAATGCGGCTGGCTCACGCCCATCACCAGCAAGGCACCGATGGTGCCGGGGCCGACTGTCAGCGGAATGGTCAGCGGGACGATGGTCACATCCTGTTGCACGTTGTCGGTCTGTACCGCCGATTTGCCTTGTGCCATTCCTAGTGCCGAGATGAACAGTACGCTGCCTGCACCGATGCGGAATGCATCCACGGTGATGCCGAAAACACTGAAAATCACTCGGCCGAACAAGTACAACAGCACACTGGAGACCAGGGTGGCGACCGCTACTTTCCAGGCCAGCCGACGCTGTTCCTTGCGCGAATAACCACGGGTCAGGCTGATGAAGCAGGACAACACGAAGAATGGGCTGTAGAGCACCAGCATCTTCAGGTAAACGCTGAACAACACATGGAGCATGGTGCCGGGCTCACTGGCGAGGGAAGTCGAGGGGGAGTCTATCAGGGGTTGCGCCGTCTGTCGGCTCAGGATGGTTGGGTCGTTGCGCGATTGTGCTGGTCACGCTGGGCGACCCAATGCTCAATCAGTTCGCGCAGCTGCGACAGTTCCACCGGTTTGGCCATGTGCCCGTCCATACCGGCCTGCCGCGCACGTTCTTTGTGTTCGGCCAGGATATGGGCGGTCAATGCCACCACGGGGGTTCGGACCCGCTGGTTGCTGACTTCCCAGGCACGCAATTGCTGGGTGGCCGAGAAGCCGTCGAGGATCGGCATTTCGCAGTCCATCAGCACCAGGTCGTAACGCTGGGCTTTCATCGCTTGCAAGGCTTCTTCGCCGTTGCAGGCAGTATCCGGTTGCAGGTTGAGCTTGCTCAGCATGCCGCGGATCACCTTGGTGGAGATGCTGTTGTCTTCGGCCACCAGGATGCGGAAGTCGCAGGGGACCTTGACCGGCAGGACCTGGCCGCTTGGCACGGGCTGGGTAGCGGCGAGACCTTTGTTGCGTTGGGTCAGTTCGTCGGCCAGGGTGGTCTTGAGGGTGTAGCCGGCTACCGGTTTGGCGAGGATGCGCTTGATCCCGGAGTTGCGCGCGATGATCTTGCTCGGTGCGTTGCTGATGCCGGTGAGCATGATCAGCAGGATGTCATGGTTCAGGCTCGGGTCTTCCTTGATCTTGGCCGCCAGTTGCATGCCAGTCATGCCGGGCATGTTCTGGTCCAGCAGGACCACATCGAAGTAATCACGCAAATGAGCCTTGGTGCGTAGCAGTGCAAGCGCTTCCTTGCCGGAAGGCGCGGCGCTGACGTTCAGGCCCCAGGCGCTGCATTGCTGCACCAGCACCTTGCGACAGGTGTCATTGTCGTCCACCACCAATACCCGCGCACCTTGCAGTGGGCCGTCGAGGTCCGAGGTCGGGTGTTCGAGGCGATCCGGGTCCAGCGGCAGGGTCAGCCACAGGGTGCTGCCCTGGTTGCTGCCACTCTTGATCCCGAAGTCCCCTTGCATCAAGCGGATCAGATGGCGGGCAATCACCAGCCCCAGGTTGCCGCCCGGGTGGGTGGCCGAAAGGAAATGCCGGCTGTGCAGTTCGGCGTGCATCAGGGCGTCGCGTTCTTCGGCGTCCATGGGCTCGCCGCTATCCTGCACGGCAATACGCAGGCGTGGTTTGTTGTTGCGCTCGTCGAGCGCCACGACGATCAGGATTTCGCCTTCATCGGTTTTTTTCAGGGCATTTTCCAGAAGGCTCAACAGGGTCTGGCGCAAGCGTGTCGGGTCACCGCTGATCACCCGCGGCACTTGCGGCTGGATGAAGCTGATCAACTCGACGTTTTGCTGCTCGGCCTTGGCGCGGAAGATGCTCAGGCAGTCTTCGATCAGCGCGTTGAGGTCGAACTGCACATCGTCCAGCTCGATCTGCCCGGACTCGAGTTTTGAGATGTCGAGAATTTCGTTGATCAGTGTCAGCAGCTCGTTGCCGGCGCTGTGGATCGTCTGCACATAGTCGCGTTGCTTGACCGAAAGCGGCGTGCCCAGCAGCAGCTCGGTCATGCCGAGGACGCCGTTCATCGGGGTGCGGATCTCATGGCTGATCTTCGCCAGGAACTCGGCCTTGGCGTTGATCTCGGCGTTGCTGGCCGCCAGGTCGCGGCTGATGCTGAAACGGTCTTCGGTGATGCGGCGCTGGCGCTCGCTCAATGCAATGCTCATCAGCAGGCCGCTGATGCAGATGAACACCAGCAAGATGGTGAGCAGGCCATGGGGTTCGATCAGGGTCAGCCCCAACAGGGCGGGCAGGATGATCAGTGTCCCGAGGTTGAACACCACCATGGCCGCCACGAAGAGGCGAGCCGGGCGATAACCTTTTTGCCAGTGATGGGCGCTGATGAACAGCATGCTCAGGCCTGCCAAGGCTACCAGGCCGTAGGTAATGAAGTTCAACGGCAAGGTATTGACGAACAGCAGCATCAGGCCGCAGGCGGTGATGAGCAGGATCTCGCCGAGCAGCAAGCGGTTCAGCGGGTGCGGCCCGAGTGGGGAGAAGAAGCGATAGGTAAGCATCAGGCCGCAGGGCGCAGTCATTAACAATGCCAGGTAAGCCCCCGGCGTTTGCAGTGCATGCCAGTCCGGCAGCCAGGGACCGGCGAGGTTCAGCAACAGCAGCAGGCTGAGCATCAACAACCCTTCGCACGTCGCCAACCAGAGGGCGCTGTGTGAGCGGGTGTAGGTGTAGCGGATGAGATTGTGCAGGATCAACATGGCGATGCAACCGAACAGCAGGCCATAGATCAGCGTCTGGTTCTGGTTGGCAGCCGCGAGGATCGCCGATTGCAGGGTGATATAGGGGCGTAACTGGTGATCGGAGGCCAGTCGCAGGTAAACGTCGAGGGGGGTGTCGTTTTGCGGCAGGGCCAGCATGAAGTCGCTGCTGGGCAATGGTCGCTCGGATTGCGGCTGTCCGTTGCCCGTGCTGGATTGATCGATCAGCTTGTCGCCGTCCAGCACGTACATGTTGAACTGGCGCAGGTCAGGCGCGAACACTCGCAGCAACTGTTCGTGGCTACCCGGCGCAAGCCTGAATCGCAACCATAACGCGCCATCGGGCTCGGCCGCGGTAATGCGGTCGAGTTCGATAGGGCTGAATTGGTTGGTATAGCGTGCGGAACGGATGTCGCTCAGTTGCAGGTCGCCCTGTTCGTCGAGCAATACCGCCCAGCCACTGCCTTGCGCGGCCTGGGCCGGTAGCATGCAGAGCAAGGTCAGCAAAGTGACGGTCAAGCTTATGGCAATCCTGAGCCAGCGCACGGCGAAATCCCTTCGTTAGGTTGATGCCAGAATATAACGATGCGCGGTGCTGGAATAGCCAGGCAATGAACCGTGTTCATTGCCTGGCGCGGTGTTTACCTTATTCCTGATTCTCGCCGCGCTCGCGGGCAATGGCGCGGTAGCCAATGTCCTTGCGATAGAAACAGCCTTCCCAGTCAATCGTAGCCGCCAACCTGTAGGCCTGCTGCTGCGCAGCATCGACGCTGGCACCCATGGCTGTGGCGCACAACACACGACCACCGGCCGTCACCACCTGACTATCCTTGAGTGCAGTGCCGGCGTGGAAAATCTTGCCTTCCAGTGCGGCGGCTGTATCCAGCCCCTTGATGGCAGCGCCTTTGGCGTAATCACCAGGATAGCCGCCAGCGGCCAGGACGATGCCGACGCTCGGACGTGGATCCCATTGCGCTTCTACCTTATCCAGCGCTTGCGCCAGGGCGGCTTCGACCAGCAACACCAGGCTCGACTGCAGGCGCAACATCACCGGTTGGGTCTCAGGGTCGCCGAAACGGCAGTTGAATTCGATGACTTTTGGGTTACCAGCCTTGTCGATCATCAGGCCGGCGTACAGGAAGCCCGTGTAGACATTGCCTTCCTCGGCCATGCCGCGCACGGTCGGCCAGATCACCAGGTCCATGACGCGCTTGTGCACGTCGGCGGTGACCACGGGTGCCGGGGAGTAAGCACCCATGCCGCCGGTGTTTGGACCGGTGTCGCCGTCACCGACGCGTTTGTGGTCCTGGCTGGTGGCCATCGGCAGCACGTTCTTGCCGTCGACCATGACGATGAAGCTGGCTTCTTCGCCGTCCAGGAACTCTTCGATGACCACGCGCGAACCCGCATCGCCAAAGGCATTGCCCGCCAGCATGTCGCGCACGGCGTCTTCGGCTTCAGCCAGGGTCATGGCGACGATCACGCCTTTGCCGGCGGCCAGGCCGTCGGCCTTGATCACGATCGGAGCGCCTTTTTCACGCAGGTAGGCCAGGGCTGGCTCGATTTCGGTGAAGTTCTGGTAGTCGGCAGTCGGGATCTTGTGGCGAGCCAGGAAGTCCTTGGTGAAGGCTTTAGAACCTTCCAGCTGCGCAGCGCCGGCGGTCGGACCGAAGCAATCGAGGCCGCGGCTGCGGAACAGATCCACAACACCGGCAACCAGCGGCACTTCAGGGCCAACGATGGTCAGGGAAACGTTTTTCTCGGCAAAGTCTGCCAGTTGCTCAAGCGCCAGTACGTCAATGGCGACGTTCTCGCACTTGGCTTCGATGGCGGTACCGGCGTTGCCCGGAGCCACGAACACCTTCTGCACGCGCGGATCCTGAGCCACTTTCCAGGCCAGGGCGTGTTCACGGCCACCGCTGCCAATGATCAAAACATTCATTTCAAAAACCTCGGATGACGCTAATTCTGTTGAACACCGCAGGGGTGCTTTTCTGTAGGAGTGAGCCTGCTCGCGATGATGGCGTTACAGTCAGATTCAATGTGTCTGAAAGGACGCTATCGCGAGCAGGCTCACTCCGACAGTTGATCGTGTACTTAGTGACGGAAGTGGCGCATGCCGGTGAACACCATCGCGATGCCGGCTTCGTCGGCAGCAGCAATCACTTCGTTGTCACGCATCGAACCGCCCGGCTGGATCACTGCGGTGATACCGGCCTTGGCCGCGTTGTCGATGCCGTCGCGGAACGGGAAGAATGCGTCGGATGCCATGACCGCACCTTGAACCTGCAAGCCAGCATGTTCGGCCTTGATCGCGGCGATACGCGCGGAGTTCACGCGGCTCATCTGGCCGGCGCCGACACCGATGGTCTGGCGGTTCTTGGCGTAGACGATGGCGTTGGACTTCACGTACTTGGCGACTTTCCAGGCGAAGATCAGGTCGTGGATTTCCTGTTCGGTCGGAGCGCGCTTGGTCACCACTTTCAGGTCATCGGCGCCGATCATTCCGATGTCGCGGCTCTGTACCAGCAGGCCACCGTTGACGCGCTTGTAGTCCCAGGCCGCCGCGCGGTCAGCCGACCACTCGCCGCAGGCCAGCAGGCGTACGTTGGCTTTGGCGGCGACGATGGCGCGGGCTTCTTCGCTGACCGATGGCGCGATGATCACTTCGACGAACTGACGTTCGACGATGGCCTTGGCAGTCTCGGCGTCCAGTTCGCGGTTGAAGGCGATGATGCCGCCGAACGCGGATTCGGTGTCTGTGGCGTAGGCCAGGTCGTAGGCCTTGCGGATGCCGCCTTCGGCATCAGGGCTGACAGCCACGCCGCACGGGTTGGCGTGCTTGACGATCACGCAGGCCGGCTTGACGAAGCTCTTCACGCATTCCAGCGCGGCGTCGGTGTCGGCCACGTTGTTGTACGACAGTTCCTTGCCTTGCAGTTGGGTCGCGGTGGCGATACCGACTTCGGCAGGCTTGGCCTCCACGTAGAACGCCGCGCTCTGGTGCGGGTTCTCGCCGTAGCGCATTTCCTGGGCCTTGATGAACTGGCTGTTGAAGGTGCGCGGGAACTCGCTGCGACCTTCTGTGCTGAGGGTGTCGGCAGCCTGGTTCACGGTGCCCATGTAGTTGGCGATCATGCCGTCATAGGCGGCGGTGTGTTCGAAGGCCTTGAGCATCAGGTCGAAACGCTGAGCGTAGGTCAGGCCACCGGCCTTGAGGTTTTCCAGGACGCGGGCGTAATCGCTGGCGTTGACCACGATGGCCACGTCTTTGTGGTTCTTGGCTGCAGAACGAACCATGGTCGGGCCGCCGATGTCGATGTTTTCGATGGCGGTCGGCAGGTCGCAGCCTGGCTTGTTGATGGTGGCTTCGAACGGATACAGGTTGACCGCAACCAGATCGATCGGCTTGATGCCGTGCTCGTTCATGATGGCGTCGTCGATACCGCGACGACCGAGGATCCCGCCGTGGATTTTCGGGTGCAGGGTCTTGACCCGACCGTCCATCATTTCGGCAAAGCCGGTGTAATCAGCGACTTCCACTGCGGCAACGCCGTTGTCCTGCAGCAGCTTGAACGTCCCGCCGGTGGAGAGGATCTCGACGCCCAGGGCTTCAAGCTCCTTGGCGAATTCGAGGATCCCGGTCTTGTCGGATACGCTGATCAAGGCGCGGCGGATCGGCAGGCGGGTAGTCTGGTCGGTCATCTCAATTTCCATCAAAAGCAAAGGAAGTCAGCAAAAAAGGCGACCGGTTTACGCGGGCGCCTTTCTGGTTTGATTGAATGCTTACAGCAAATCGTACTGCTTGAGTTTCTTGCGCAGCGTGCCCCGGTTCAGTCCGAGCATCTCGCTGGCCTTGGTCTGGTTGCCCTTGACGTAATTCATCACGCACTCGAGCAGGGGAGCCTCGACTTCGGAGAGCACCAGGTTGTACACATCCGTGACGGCAGCGCCCTCAAGGTGGGCGAAATAATTGTGCAGCGCCTTCTCGACACTCCCGCGAAGGGTCTGGCCTTCTTCGCTCGGCGTATTGAGGTGCTGTTTCAAATTTACGTTGTCGCTCACGGGTGTTGTTCCACTCACTAAAGTCTCGGTCATCATCGTCATGCGGCCACCCACTCTCCGTCCCCTGTCAGGCTCTTGTAACGCTCGGCGAAAAACGCCCGAACGTTGGCGCATTGTGTATCCGTACCATCCAAACGATTGAAGTGGGCGCGAAACTCCCTGGCGCCCGGCAGGGTTGCGAGATACCAGCCCACATGCTTTCGAGCAATGCGCACACCCATGACATCGCCATAGAAGGCGTGCAGGGCGGCCAGATGCTCTAGCAGAATGCGTTCCACCTCGATCAGTTCCAGCGCCGGGAGCTTCTCGCCGGTACGCAGGAAATGGTCGATCTCGCGAAAAATCCATGGCCGCCCCTGGGCAGCCCGGCCAATCAACAAACCATCGGCACCGGTCGCGTCGAGCACGTACCGGGCTTTTTCCGGCGAATCGATATCGCCGTTGGCGAAGACCGGAATCGACACCGCCTGCTTGATCGCGGCAATGGTGTCGTACTCGGCAACACCTGTGTACAGGTCGGCACGGGTGCGGCCATGCACCGCCAGCGCCGTAATGCCTGCCTGCTCGGCGATCTTCGCCACCGTCAGGCCATTCTTGTTGTCCCGGTCCCAACCGGTCCGGATCTTCAGGGTAACCGGCACATTGACCGCAGCCACGACGGCCTGCAGGATCTCGGTTACCAGGGCTTCATCCTTCAACAGTGCGGAGCCGGCAGCCTTGTTGCAGACTTTTTTTGCCGGACAGCCCATGTTGATATCAATAATCTGCGCGCCCATTTCAACGTTGGCACGTGCGGCGTCCGCCAGCATTTGCGCGTCCCCACCGGCGATCTGTACCGAGCGTGGCTCGGGATCACCTTGGTGGATCATGCGCATGCGCGACTTGCGGGTGTTCCACAAGCTCATGTCGCTGGTGACCATTTCCGAGACGACCAGTCCCGCGCCCAAGCGCTTGCACAGCTGACGAAAGGGCTGGTCGGTGACGCCCGCCATGGGGGCGAGAATCAAGCTGTTGTGTAATGTGTATGGGCCGATGCGTACCGCCGACATAGGACTTCCCTGTTGTGGGGCCGGATCATGGGAGTTCGAAAAAGGGTTGGCATGATACCCGCTCTCGATGACTGGATAAAGGCTGAATTGAACAAATTCTGAACAGTTATTCTGTTATTACCCGTGGTTTGGTTTGCCAGGGGCAGTCAGAAAGCCGACGTTAATCCGGGAGCAATGAAGCGTTTCACTCCGGAGAGTGAAAGCTCAGACTGTAGTTCACGGCCTTGGCGCCGGGGTCGAGAATGTCCAGGGCGATGTGGATCGGCGTTTGCGGAGGCATTTCCGCCATGCCTTCGAGATCGCCATTGAGGTACTCGCCGGGTTTGAAGCGGCGACTGGCGATCAGGTGGCCATTGAGGTCGGCGAAGCGCAGTTCCAGCAGTGGGAAGGGCTGGGAGAAGGGCGCGCGGTTATAGATGATCGCATCGACCACCAGGGCGCCATTGAACTCGGGATGGCTGCGCACCACCAGGTTGCTGCTCTTGATTTTCGCGATGTCGACCTTGGATGGCACGGTGCAGCCGATTTGCGGGCACAGTTGCTGGAACCACGGGCGATACTGATCCTGTCGCGCCAGTTCGTCGAAATGATAGGCGATGTACTGGCCGGCGAGGGCGCCAGCAGCAATCAGCACCAGCAGCAACCACAACAGCCGTCGTCCCCAGGGCGAGCGGCGTTTTTGCCAGTCCAGTTGCAGTGGGTCGTCGGTCAGGTCTTGCAGCACTTCGGCGCGCACGCCCGGCTCGCTACGTTCGCGTCGCTTGCGCAGCGGTTCGATCGAGGGCAGGTTGTCGTCGGTTTCGTTCTCGTCGGCGGCTGACAGGCGTTCGTGATTCAGCGGCGCATCGAGAGGGTCGTGCAGTCGC
Organism: Pseudomonas sp. GL-R-19; assembly: GCF_019956375.1. Classification (NCBI taxonomy): domain Bacteria; kingdom Pseudomonadati; phylum Pseudomonadota; class Gammaproteobacteria; order Pseudomonadales; family Pseudomonadaceae; genus Pseudomonas; species Pseudomonas sp. GL-R-19. Next base: position 244,469 of record NZ_JAHBDJ010000022.1, read on the forward strand.
AAATGGGGTGGATGTGGTTCGTCGTCGAGATCAACCGGTTCCAGAGACAGCGAAGGTTCGGTGCGCGAGGCTTTGCCCGGTTCGACTGTCGGCTCTGGCGTTTCAAGGCTGTCGAGCGGTTCGTCGAGTTGCGCACGATCCGCCGCCGACTCACTGAACAGGCTGTCGGACCACGGCTCCTCGTCATCCTGCCCGGCGCTGTCGCGACGGGCGCTCAGCGAGTCGTCGCGATGGCGGCCGAGCTCGGTGGTCGGCTGGATTTCCCGCTGTTCGAGCCGGGCGAGTTCTTCGTCGAGGTCAAGACTGTCCAGATCCAGCTCGGTGGCGCTCCATTGCTTTTGGCTGATGGCGCGCGGCGGCGATGCTTCGAGGGGCTGCTCAGGCGGGAGCGGCTTCGCTGCCGGTGGTTCCTTGCCGGACTGCTCAAGCAGCTGCCTGGCGGCATTGAACACCTGCAGGCAGGAGCCGCAGCGAACCACGCCACGCGCCACGCTCAACTGGGCATGGCTGACGCGGAAGCTGGTTTGGCAATGCGGGCACTGAGTGACGAAGCTATCGGTCATGCGGCGTTCCGGATTATGCAGACGGCCATTCTAGCGCCGACGGCCAGTGATGCGCACCCAGCCATCGCGATTGGCGATCGGGTCCAGATCGAAGTCCTTGGCGTAGGCGGCAGCGACTTCGTCGCCCTGTTCGGCGAGGATGCCCGACAGCGCCAGGCGACCGCCGGTTTTGACCAGGCCGGACAACTGCGGCGCCAGGGAGACTAGTGGGCCGGCGAGAATGTTGGCCACCAGCACGTCAGCCTGAACCTGTGGCAAGTCTTGCGGCAGGTACAGCGGGAAGAGCTCATCGGCAATATTGTTGCGTCCGGCATTGTCGCGGGAGGCTTCCAGCGCTTGCACGTCGATATCGGTGCCCACGGCCTCCCTGGCGCCGAGCAGCAGCGCGGCAATCGCCAGAATCCCCGAACCGCAACCGAAGTCCAGGACGTTGCAGTCCTTCAGGTCCTGACCGTCGAGCCATTCCAGGCACAGTGCGGTGGTCGGGTGGGTGCCGGTGCCGAATGCCAGGCCCGGGTCCAGCAGCAGATTCACTGCGTCAGGCTCTGGCGCGGCGTGCCAGCTCGGCACGATCCACAGGCGCTGGCCGAACCGCATTGGCTGGAAGCCGTCCATCCAGCTGCGTTCCCAGTCCTGGTCTTCGATCACTTCGCTGTGGTGTTCAGGTAGCGGGCTGCCGGTCAGCAACTCCAGATGGGCCAGTACCGGGCCGGGCTCGGTACCACCTTCGAACAAGGCCAACAGGTGCGTGTGCGACCACAGCGGCGTGGTGTTGAGTTCCGGCTCGAAGATCGGCTGATCTTCGGCGTCCATGAAGGTCACCGACACGGCGCCCACTTCAAGGAAAGCGTCTTCATAGGTTTCGGCTTGTTCTGGGCTGATGGCGAGACGTACTTGCAGCCAAGGCATGGCGGGCACCTTTGAAAAATATTGATTGCAGCCTAGCGGGCTGCGAGAAGCGCGCAAGTTTACGCGAGAGAGTGGGTTTTGTGGGAGTAGCATGGCATGACGACTGTAGGAGCGAGCTTGCTCGCGAAAATCGACAGGTCGCCGCGGTGATTCAGGCACCGCTCATTATCGTTGGCCACCTTCGCTGGCAAGCCAGCTCCTACAAAACAACAAAGCCGCCCGAAGGCGGCTTTGTTGATCGGGTCGAAGCTTAGTGCTTCTCGCCAGCCAGCTTGTGCTCGAGGTAGTGAATGTTCACGCCCCCTTTGCAGAAGCCTTCATCGCGGGTCAGGTCGCGGTGCAGCGGGATGTTGGTCTTGATCCCGTCGACCACGATTTCGTCCAGCGCATTGCGCATGCGTGCCATGGCTTCATCACGGGTTGCGCCGTAGGTGATCAGCTTGCCGATCAACGAGTCGTAGTTCGGCGGAACGGCATAGCCACTGTACAGGTGCGAGTCGACACGAACGCCGTTGCCGCCTGGAGCGTGGAAATGCTTGACCGTGCCCGGGCTCGGCATGAAGGTTTTCGGGTCTTCGGCGTTGATCCGGCATTCCAGTGCGTGACCGCGGATGACCACGTCATTCTGGGTGAACGACAGCTTGTTGCCGGCGGCGATGCTGAGCATCTCCTTGACGATGTCGATGCCGGTGACCATTTCCGAAACCGGGTGCTCTACCTGGACACGAGTGTTCATCTCGATGAAGTAGAAGTGGCCGTTTTCGTACAGGAACTCGAAAGTGCCTGCGCCACGGTAGCCGATATCGATGCACGCCCTGACGCAGCGTGCGAGTACTTCCTCGCGTGCGTTCTCGTCGATGCCCGGTGCCGGTGCTTCTTCGAGAACCTTCTGGTGACGACGTTGCAGCGAGCAGTCGCGGTCGCCCAGATGGATAGCGTGGCCCTGGCCATCGGAAAGTACCTGGACTTCCACGTGACGTGGGTTGGTCAGGAATTTTTCCAGATAGACCATCGGGTTGCCGAACGCCGCGCCTGCTTCGGAGCGGGTCAGTTTCGCCGAGGCAATCAGGTCTTCTTCTTTGTGCACAACGCGCATGCCGCGACCACCGCCGCCGCCAGCGGCCTTGATGATCACCGGGTAACCGACTTCGCGACCGATGCGCAGAGCGGTTTCTTCGTCTTCCGGCAGCGGGCCGTCAGAACCTGGAACAGTCGGTACGCCGGCAGCGATCATGGCGTGCTTGGCCGATACCTTGTCGCCCATCAGGCGAATGGTTTCGGCTTTCGGGCCAATGAACGCGAAGCCGGATTTCTCGACCTGTTCGGCGAAGTCGGCGTTTTCCGCAAGGAAGCCGTAGCCCGGGTGAATGGCGGTGGCACCAGTCACTTCGGCCGCGGCGATGATTGCCGGAATGTGCAGGTAGGAGTGGGCGGCCGATGCCGGACCGATGCAGACGGATTCGTCTGCCAGGCCCAGGTGCATCAGTTCCTTGTCAGCCTTGGAGTAAACGGCGACGGTCTTGATGCCCATTTCTTTGCAGGCGCGCAGGATCCGCAGGGCGATCTCACCGCGGTTGGCGATCAGAACTTTTTCCAACTTCGCAGTCATCAAAGGCTCTCCGCGGTTCAAACGATGGTGAACAGCGGTTGGTCGTACTCAACCGGCTGGCCGTCTTCGACGAGGATGGATTCGATCACACCGCTGGTTTCAGCTTCGATGTGGTTCATCATCTTCATGGCTTCAACGATGCACAGGGTGTCACCTTTCTTCACGGTCTGGCCGACTTCCACGAAGGACGGCGAGCTTGGCGAAGACTTGCGATAGAAAGTACCGACCATCGGCGAACGGGCAACGGTGCCGTTCAGTGCGGGCGCGGCGGCAGCAACCGGTGCGGCAGCGGCAGCCGGAGCAGCGGCGACAGGCGCGGCAGCCGGAGCATGCATTGGAGCCGGCGCATAGTACTGCTGAGCCGGGGTCTTGCTATGACGGCTGATGCGTACGGACTCTTCGCCTTCCTTGATCTCGAGCTCGTCGATGCCGGACTCTTCCAGCAATTCGATCAGTTTCTTAACTTTACGGATATCCATGAATCATCAACTCCCAAGGGTCGGTCAGGGGCGGTTAACTTGTTGTTCAAGCTGTTCCAGGGCGGCCTCCAGGGCCAGTCGATAACCGCTGGCGCCAAGGCCGCAGATCACTCCCACCGCTACATCGGAGAAGTAAGAGTGATGGCGGAAAGGTTCGCGTTTGTGCACGTTAGACAAATGCACTTCGATGAATGGGATGCTCACCGCCAGCAGCGCGTCACGTAATGCGACACTTGTATGTGTAAAAGCTGCTGGGTTGATCAGAATGAAGTCCACGCCTTCGCTGCGGGCAGCGTGAATGCGGTCGATCAATTCGTACTCGGCATTGCTTTGCAGGTGCAGCAAATGGTGACCGGCTTCGCGGGCACGGCGTTCCAGGTCCTGGTTGATCTGCGCCAGCGTCGTGGCGCCGTAGGTGCCCGGTTCGCGGGTGCCGAGCAAGTTCAGGTTGGGTCCGTGCAGAACGAGTAACGTCGCCATCGGCGGTTCCTATGTTATCTGTGAGCAATGGTCAGAACCCGGCGACTATGCCGCAAAGCCTTTGTGACTGTCCAGTTCTCTGCAATAGCCAGCACAATGACCGATGTTTGCGCGAAATATATGACTGCTCGATTAAATTGGGTCATTCGCCCGGGTAACGCGCTCGGCGAAGTCTTTGGCGTTGATCTCGCCGATCACCCGCACATCGGCACGTTCGACGCCATCCTTGCCGAAAAACATCAGGGCCGGTGGGCCGAACAATTGATAACGGTCGAGCAGGGTGCGCTGTTCGGCGTTGCTGGCGGTGATATCGAAGCGGATCAGCCGGTAACCCTTGAGGCGTTCGACGACGACTGGGTCGACCAGCACCTCATGTTCGATGACTTTGCAGCTGATGCACCAGTCGGCATACCAGTCGAGCAGCAGCGGTGTACCGGACGACCGGGCCTCGGCGAGCGTGCGGTCCAGATCGGCGGAAGTGCTGACGGTTTGCCAGGCGCTGGTGCCTTGCACAGGCTGGTTGCTCTCGACGACGCGCGGCTGGCCAATCGGGTTGAACGGGTCGGTCTGGCCGCTGAGCGCGCCGTACCAGCAGGCCAGGGCGTAAAACACCAGGAACATTGCGAGCAACTGTACGAGGCGCTCGCGCGGCGGTTTGTAGACGAATTCCAGCGCGCCCATGAACAGCCCGACGCCACCGGCCAGCAGACCGATCAACAGCAAGGTGACCTGGCCGGGCAAGACGCGGCTGAGCAGGCCGATCGCCAGTCCCAGCAATAACACACCGATCGCGTTTTTCACGTAGACCAGCCACGGCCCGCTTTTCGGCAGCCAGGCTGCGCCACCGGTGGCCACCAGCAACAGTGGTGCGCCCATGCCGAGACCGAGCATGAACAGTTTCAAGCCGCCGCCCAGCGCATCGCCACTGGCGCTGATGTACAGCAGTGCGCCGGCCAAGGGCGCCGAAACACAGGGTGAAACCAGCAAGCTGGAGACCACGCCCAACACCGCAGCCCCCCACAGTGAACCGCCTTTGGTGCGACCGGCGATGCGGTCCAGGCGACTGCTGATGGCGTGCGGCAATTTGAGTTCGAAGACGCCGAACATCGCCAGTGCGAACAGCGCAAAAAACATCGCGAAGGGTACCAGCACCCAGGCCGATTGCAGCCGCGCCTGCAGATTGAGCTGGGCACCGAACAGCCCCATCAGCGCACCGAGCAGGGCAAAGCAGGCGGCCATCGGCAGCACATAGGCCAGTGACAGATTGAAACCGCGCCAGCCGCCGACCTGACCGCGCAGCACCACACCGGACAGGATCGGCAGCATGGGCAGCACGCATGGCGTGAAAGTCAGGCCCAGACCCGCGAGGAAAAACAATGCCAGTTCGCGCCAGCTCCATGGATAAACCGTCGCTGGAGCGCCGCTGCCGTCGATGCTCAGTCGCTCGGTTTCCGGCGGATAGCACAGGCCTTTGTCGGCGCAACCCTGATAGGTCACGGCCAGAGTGAAGGCACGTTGGTCGGTGCGCGGCAACTCGACGTCGAGAATGCCGTGGTAGACCTCGACATCGCCGAAGTATTCATCGTGTTTTTTCTGGCCGTCGGGCAGTTTCGCCGCGCCGAGGACAACATCGGCGGGATCGGCGCGAAACTGAAAACGGTGCCGGTAGAGGTAATAACCTTCGGTGGCGACGAAGCGCAGTTTGATCGATTGCGGCGTGCTTTCTACCAGACTCAGTTGAAAGGCTTCGCGCACCGGCAGGAAGTCGGCGCTGTTGTTGATCGAGCCCAGGCTTGAGCTGGGCCGGTTCTCCAGCAGACCAGTGGCGCTGGCCGGCAGGGCGAACACTAATAACAGCAGGCAAAGCAAACGGCGCATGACAATCTCGCGTATCGGAATTGGGGGGATGATAGCGGACGGCGGCGGGGCGTGCAGAGCGACAGTTTTGTGGTGGATTGCCTGACGCTATCGCGAGCAGGCTCGCTCCTACAGGGGAATGCATTTCAAGTGTAGGAGCGAGCCTGCTCGCGATGGCTATCTGTCAGACGCGGAAGGCCTGAACGGCTGTATGCAGTCGACCTCCCAGCACCAGAAGATTTTCTCCCTGCTCACGCCCTTCGCCGATACGCAACAAGTTATCCCCACCCAGCTGGTGAATCCGCTCGCTGTGGTCACGGATCTCACTGACAGCACCGCTCTGCTGGGCAGTGACATCAGCAATTCGTATCGCCGTGTCGGAAATGGTCTGGATCGCCCCGACGATTTTATCCAGCGCGCCGTCAGCGGCCTGGGCCTGGCTGGCCGTGGCTTCGGCATGTTCGACCTGGGCGCGCATGCCTTCCACCGATTGCCGTGCGGCGGTTTGCAGCCCTGCGATCAGCGTCTGGATTTGCGCCGTGGCCCCGGCGGTACGTTGCGCCAGTGAGCGCACCTCTTCGGCCACCACGGCAAAGCCTCGGCCCATTTCCCCGGCCCGGGCCGCCTCGATGGCGGCGTTCAAGGCCAGCAGGTTGGTCTGGTCGGCAATCGAGCGAATCACCGTCAACACGCCGCCGATGGTGGCCGACTCTTCGGCCAGGTGTTCAATCATTTGTGCATTGCCTTGCACTTCATCCACCAGCGCATGCAGGCCGGTGAGGCTCAGGCCGATGACTTTCTGTCCATGCTCCACGGCGAGGCCAGCGTGGCGGCTGGCGTCGGCGGCCTGGCTGGCATCGCCGGCGACTTGTTGGATGGTCGCTTCCAGCTCACTGAGGGAATCGCGGATCAGCGCCGTGTCGCCGGCCTGATGCTCGGCGCCGCTGTGCAGGTCGTTGCTCAGGTCAGCCAGGGTGCGGCTGCTGCCGGCCACCTGTTCGGCGTTGCGGCGAATGGTCCCCACCAGGTCCACCAGATAGGCGCGCAAGCGGTTGAGCGACGCTTCAATGTCATGCAGTTCGCGGTTGGTGTTGCCCAGTTGAATGTCGCGGCTGAAGTCGCCTTCGGCCCAGGTCGACAGGGCCGGGGCGAGGTTGGTCAGGGTCCGGGCCAGTTTGCGCTGCAGGGTGTCTATCAGCAGTGCGATCAGCAGAATCAAGCCGATCATCACGCCTTGCATCAGCCGCACTTCACCCTGGATCTGCCCGTGCTGGGCGCGCACCACCGGTTCCAGCCTGGCAATGGCCTGTTGCACGTCGGCGATTTTCACGTGAGTCGCAGCGCTGAGGTCGGCGCGTCTCTGGATTTGATCGCGAGTGCGTCTGAGCTCGGCCGGATAGCGGGTGAGCAGGCTGTTGAGTTCGCGCTTGATGCCAACGCCAGCATCTTCGGCGACGGTTTTTTCCTTGTTCTCAAGGCCCATCATCGAGGCGAAATCATCGGTGTTCGACTCGCTGCTGGTGGTCACGCCCAGCAAGGGCAAGGCGTCCAGTTTTTCGGCCTGGGTGCGGATGTTGGCCACTTCACGTTCGACGTCGGCAGCCAGTTCGCTGCGGCCGCTGCTGACCAGTTTGTCCCGCGCGAGGGACAACTTACCCAGGTGCTGCGATGCGCTGAGCAGTGGCGTCAGGTAGGCCGTATTGCCACTGGCGTACTGGCTGAGCTGATCGAGACTGGCACCCAGTTCACGCTCGGCTTGCAGCAGCAAGGCCTGCGGATCGCCGGCCAGTTTGCCGGCGGCCAGCAGGTCGGTTTTGCTGAACGCTTCAAGGGTCGACAGGCTGGGGCGCAATGTCTCGGCCAAGGCCGGTGGCAATTCGCCGAGTTCTTTTTGCAGGTTGTCGATGCCTTGGGCGGCACTGCTCAGGCGCAATGCATCGCCGCTGGCGAGGTAATCCTCGACACTGCGGGCGACTTCATTCTGAAATTGCTGCGACAGGCCCAGGTAGCGCTCCATTAATAGATACGGACGCTCAAGGGCTTTCTGCGACCACCACAGCGTAGCGCCGAGGGCCATGCACACGGCCACCAGAAGGAGGGTATTGAGATTGGTCAGCAGCTTCAGGCGCATTACGGACTACCAACGGCAGAAATGGTAAGTGCCTGAAGTTATTGCGTTTCTGTTACAGGGTTATGACTGTATCGGTCGATTCCGATAAAAAAGTGGCACTTTGCTTTGATGTGCGAGCGGCCTGTATTCGATTGCGTCCGCCATGTTTGGCGCGATACAGCGCATCATCTGCCTGACTGGCCATCATCAGGCTGTCGGAGTTTTCGCATAACTCCACCAACCCGGCGCTGAAGGTGCACCACAGATCCTGAGGTTGTGCGGGGTAGTGAATCTCGGCAAAGCGCTGTCGGATTTCATCGAGCACGTTGTAGGCCGCTTCGATATCGGTGTCCGGCATGACAATGGCGAACTCTTCACCACCGTAGCGGCCAATGAAGTCGGTTTTGCGCAGGCGTTGCTTGAGAAACAGCGCCAGGCTCTTGATCACCCGGTCGCCCATGGGGTGGCCGTGGCTGTCATTGACCCGTTTGAAATGGTCGATGTCGAGCATGGCAAAGCTCAGCGGCTTGCTTTCGCGGCGGGCGCGGAACGAGCAGTCTTCGAGCAATTGCAGGATATGCGTGTGGTTGTACAGACCGGTGAGACTGTCGCGGACCATTCGTGCCTTGAGGTTGCGTGCCCGTGCCGCGCGGTTACGCACGGTAGTGATCAGGTGCCGGGGCTTGATCGGTTTGGTCAGGAAGTCATCGCCGCCTTCGCTCATGGCGTCGAGCTGTTTGTCCAGGTCGTCTTCGGCCGACAGGTAAATGATCGGCACGCTGACGTAACGGTCGTTATGGCGGATCACCTTGGCCAGTTCCGTGCCGGTGCAGGCCGGCATGTACATGTCGAGGATGATCAGGTCCGGCTGGAAATCCGCCAGTTCGGCCATGGCCTGGATCGGCTCGATCAACGTCCGGGTGACGATCCCTGCACTGTTGAGCAGGCGCTCGGTGTGCAGGGCCTGGGCGCGGGAGTCGTCGATGATCAGCACTTTATAAGGCTCGTATTGGGCAACGCAGGTCAGGACTTCGATTTTCTCCAGCAGGCTCGACGCTTCGAGGGTGCCGGTAAGGAACTCCTGACCACCGGCACGCACGGCGGCGAGGCGGGTCGGGGTGTCGGTTTCGTGCAGGCTGAAAAACAGCAGCGGCAAGCGATGGTCCAGGCCTTCCTGGGCTTCGGCGGCCAGTTTCAGACCGACACCGGCGCCACTGAAATCCACGTCCATGACAATCGCCGCTGGCAAGCGCTCGACCATCGATGAGCGAAACGCATCTACGCTGTCCAGGGACTGGGCACTGAGCCCGAAGAATTCCAGTTGTTTGGCCAGGCGCTCGGCGCGGCCGTGATCCTGCAGCATCACATAGACGGGCTTGCGCAGCGGTGGCAGGAAGGTCTGATCGAGTTGGTCGCCATGGCGCAGGCCGGTACGCGACAGGCGCTGCATCAAGCGATTGAGGTCGGTGATCAGGCCGCTGCTCAGGCGTCCGCGATTAGCGTCGACCGCCTCCAGGGACTGACCGATGTGGCGTGCCAATTGCGTGTGTTCCGGTTGTTCGAAGCGCTCGGCGAAACGCAACAGGCGCAGATTGGCCTCGCTCAATTGCGAAAGGTCGGCGGTGGACCACTCACTGCGTTGCAGGCGCTGCCATATCTCAAGAATCTGACGAGCCTGATGAATTACCCGCTGGGCAAAGTGGTGCTTGAGGCGCTCGCGGCTGGGGTCTTCTGGCTCGGTCATATCCTGACTACTAGTTAGGGTGCACACTGAGGTCGACTGGTGGCTCTATGCTAGCACCACTTTTCCATTACATGAGTGCTGTACGTCAATAATCTGCAATGTGGCTTCATTCAGTTTGTGACCGATCGGTCTGATGTCGGGCTGTCTAGTCGCCGTGTGCGGAGGTGAAGTGCCGTGAATCAGGGCACTTGACGGGCGCAGGGCGGCAATTGGCGGGTGACAGGCCATTGGCCATTTACGGCTGTCTGAGCAGTGCGGACCGGTCCGTTTTTATTGGCTTCAGGGAGTCAGGGATTCCCTTGGGACGTGTCATCCAAACCATTAGGAGGATTTCGACGGCAACACCTTCATCGGGTGGGCAGGAACTCTTTTCATCCGCAAGACCGGTAATTTTCCGCATCGGTGCGATGGCGGGTGCCGGGCCAAGGCACGTTGTTGTATGGTTGTGGTCGAACCGTTGACCTCAAGAGCTTGAAAGGAAATCGCCATGCTGGACTGGAAGAACCGCACAGGCAGTGCGCCTGAACGTGCCGCTGAACCGAAGTCGGAGACCCGCAGTTATCTGGGCGGTCTGTTGTTCAGCCGGGCGCTGGCCACTTTGCTGGGCATCTACCTGTTGGTGGCGAGTGTCCTGGGCTGGTACTGGAGCCAGGAGCCGGCGCTGTTCCCGGTCCAGCAGACCGCTCAACTGGCGGCCGAGAAAGAAGGCAAGCAGATGGTCGTCGGCTACACCACGGTGGAAACCCTGAAGACCGTCGCCGGCACCTTGCTGACCAAACCGGGTGGCTATATTTCCAACGACCGATTCCCGCCAGGCCTGTGGATGGACAACATGCCGAGCTGGGAATACGGCGTGCTGGTGCAGGTCCGCGACCTGAGCCGGGCAATGCGTAAAGACTTCGCCCGTTCGCAGTCGCAGTCCGCCGAAGACGCCGACCTGGCCAAGGCCGAGCCGCGTTTCAACTTCGACAACAAGAGCTGGGTGCTGCCGTCCAGCGAGTCCGAATATCAGGAAGGCATCAACTCCCTGAGCCGCTATCAAGCGCGCCTGTCCGATCCGAACCAGAAGAGCGCGCTGTTCTATGCCCGCGCCGATAACCTGAACAACTGGCTGGGTGATGTCGGCACCCGTCTGGGTTCGCTGTCGCAACGACTGTCGGCCAGTGTGGGCCGGGTCAAGCTCAACACCGCGTTGAAAACCGAGGTGGTAGCACCGGGTGTGGCGCCGCAGGTCGATGAAGAAATCGTTGAAACCCCATGGTTGCAAATCGACAACGTGTTCTACGAAGCCCGTGGCCAGGCCTGGGCGTTGTCGCATTTGCTGCGCGCCATCGAAGTCGACTTCGCCGACGTACTGGCAAAGAAGAACGCCACGGTCAGCGTGCGCCAGATCATTCGTGAACTGGAGGCGTCGCAGGAGCCGGTGTGGAGCCCGATGATCCTCAACGGCAGTGGCTTCGGCGTACTGGCCAACCACTCGCTGGTCATGGCCAACTACATTTCCCGGGCCAACGCCGCGGTGATCGATTTGCGTCAATTGCTCAATCAGGGCTGAGTCATGGTCGATAACGCCAGAGAAGCCGCGCACCGCGCGGCGTCCGATGCTGAACAGATCGCCTGGGTCGACGAGCAGGACAACCTGCTCGGCGCCCTGGTCCGTTCCGACTTGCGCGAACGTGGGCTGATCGGGCGTGGCACCTACATCATGTTGTTCAATTCCGCTGGCGAGTTGTGCGTGCATCGCCGCACGCTGAGCAAGGCGATCTATCCCGGTTACTGGGACGTTGCGGCAGGCGGCATGGTGCTCGCCAGTGAAACCTACGCCGAGTCGGCGGCCCGGGAGCTGGAGGAAGAACTGGGAGTGAGTGGCGTGGAACTTACCGCTCATGACCACTTTTTCTTCGAGGACACCGGCAATCGCCTGTGGTGTTCGGCGTTCTCGGCGGTGTGGGACGGCCCGTTGATCCTGCAACCGGAAGAGGTGCTGGAAGCGCGCTTTATTCCCATTGATCAGGTCATGCTGGAAATCGGGCAAAAGCCTTATTGCCCGGACTCTCTGGCCGCGTTGAAGCGCTATTTGCGCTCACGCCGGATCAACGTCGCAAAACAGCTATAAATTGGCGCCGATTGGCTCTTAGCAATCGGCGTTTTTGCCGTTACACTGCGCGACTTTTCAAACTGAACCGGTATTGCTGGTTATTGCTGTAGGAGCGAGCTTGCTCGCGATGAACTCAAAGACGATGCGTTCATTCTGGATGCCCGCGTTATCGTTGACGTCCATCGCGAGCAAGCTCGCTCCTACAGTGAAGTGAATGTTGTACCGTTTCAGTAGCGCTGCCCCTGCCTGAGTGGGGCTTCGCGGTCGATAGCCTTCCCAAGTGCTGCGACCAGTCTTTGTCCTCGAAGAGGATTGCCGGTGGCCAAAAAAGCCGCATCCTTCGCCGCCCTGGGCGGCCTGGTATTTTCCACCGACGCAGGTCGTCATTGCCCGGAATGCAGTAAACCGGTGGACGCCTGCATCTGCAAACAGACCGTTATCCCTGCCGGCGACGGCATCGCACGCGTGCGTCGCGAAAGCAAGGGCCGTGGCGGCAAGACGGTGACCACCATCACCGGCGTGCCGTTAGCTGAAGACGCGCTCAAGGACCTCGCCACGACGTTGAAGAAACGTTGCGGTACCGGTGGGGCGCTGAAAGACGGTGTCATCGAAATCCAGGGCGATCATGTCGAGCTACTCTTGGCAGAACTGATCAAGCTCGGTTTCAAAGCGAAGAAGTCCGGCGGCTAGCAGCCTCTGTGAAAACCACCCACGGCTTGATCCAGTCCCGATTCATTCTGGTCTGGCGTCGTCTCCATGGTTTTCACAGAGCCTGTTCATGACCGGTTTCTAAACTCACTGCGGTCAGCGAGGTCTACCCCCTCGTTGACGAACCGTCATTTTCATACTTTAGACTGCGCCGGCCTGAACCCAGGCGACGCTCTATGACTTCTTTATAGGGGACTTCGATGTCCGTACGACGCACACGCAAAGACGATGGCAGCCAATGGACAGTTGCGGACAGCCGCAGTGTTTACGGGATTCGCCATTGGGGGGCCGGGTATTTCGCGATCAATGACGCCGGTCGCGTCGAAGTTCGTCCGAACGGCCCGACCAGTTCGCCTATCGACCTGTTCGAGCAAGTCGACCAACTGCGCAAAAGCGGTTTGTCCTTGCCATTGCTGGTGCGTTTCCCCGACATCCTGCAAGACCGCGTGCGTCAGCTGACCGGTGCGTTCGACGCCAACATCGAGCGCCTGGAATATCAGAGCAAGTACACCGCGCTGTACCCGATCAAGGTTAACCAGCAGGAAGCGGTGATCGAAAACATCATTGCTACCCAGAACGTTTCCATCGGTCTGGAAGCCGGTTCCAAGCCGGAACTGCTGGCGGTACTGGCATTGGCGCCGAAGGGCGGCACCATCGTCTGCAATGGTTACAAGGACCGCGAGTTCATCCGTCTGGCGCTGATGGGCCAGAAGCTCGGCCACAACGTGTTCATCGTGATCGAGAAAGAATCCGAAGTCGGTCTGGTGATCGAAGAAGCGGCGGCGCTCAAGGTCAAGCCGCAGGTCGGCTTGCGCGTGCGTCTGTCGTCCCTGGCGTCGAGCAAGTGGGCAGACACCGGCGGCGAAAAATCCAAGTTCGGCCTGTCGGCCGCGCAGCTGCTGTCGGTGGTCGAGCGTTTCCGCGCTGCCGGTCTGGATCAGGGCATTCGCCTGCTGCACTTTCACATGGGCTCGCAGATCGCCAACCTCGCGGACTACCAGCACGGCTTCAAGGAAGCGATCCGTTATTACGGCGAGTTGCGCAACCTGGGCCTGCCGGTGGATCACATCGACGTCGGCGGCGGTCTGGGCGTGGACTACGACGGCACGCACTCGCGTAACGCCAGTTCGATCAACTACGACATGGACGATTACGCCGGCGTCGTGGTCGGGATGCTCAAGGAATTCTGCGACGCGCAGAGCCTGCCGCACCCGAACATCTTCTCCGAAAGCGGCCGCTCCCTGACCGCCCACCACGCCATGCTGGTGGTGCAGGTGACCGACGTCGAGAAACACAACGACGATGTGCCGAAGATCGATAACAAGGAAGAGCTGCCGGAAACCGTTCAGTGGCTGGTTGACCTGCTAGGCCCGACCGACATCGAAATGGTCACCGAGACCTACTGGCGCGCCACGCACTACATGAGCGACGTGGCCACTCAATACGCCGATGGCAAGCTGACCCTGGCGCAAAAAGCCCTGGCCGAGCAATGCTACTTCGCCGTTTGCCGCCGCCTGCACAACTCGTTGAAGGCTCGTCAGCGTTCCCACCGTCAGGTGCTCGACGAACTCAACGACAAGCTGGCTGACAAGTACATCTGCAACTTCTCGGTATTCCAGAGCCTGCCGGATACCTGGGCCATCGGCCAGGTCCTGCCGATCCTGCCGCTGCACCGTCTCGACGAAGAGCCGCTGCGCCGTGCCGTGCTGCAAGACCTGACCTGCGACTCCGACGGCAAGATCAAGCAGTACGTCGACGAGCAGAGCATCGAGACCAGCTTGCCGGTGCACGGTCTGAATGAAGGTGAAGACTATCTGCTGGGGATCTTCCTGGTGGGCGCCTACCAGGAAATTCTTGGCGACATGCACAACCTGTTCGGTGACACCGATTCGGTGAACATCTACCAGAACGCCGACGGTAGCGTGTACCACGCCGGTATCGAAACCCACGACACCATCGAAGACATGCTGCGTTACGTGCACTTGTCGCCGGAGGAACTGATGACTCACTACCGCGACAAGTGTGCCAGTGCCCGCATCAGCGCCACCGAGCGCACGCAGTTCCTCGATGCCTTGCGTCTGGGGCTGACCCGTTCGTCTTACCTGTCTTCCTGAGGTAAGCGCCACGCTCATCAGGTTGTCTGAAAATTTTCCGTTTGCCGCGGAAATTTCAGATGACCTGGTGCGGCAATTCTCCTATTCCAGGCGAAATTTCCCGCGTCCTCGGCCACCCAAAGCATTTGGTCTCCTTTTCGCGTAGGTTATTTCCTAATTTGTATTTCGGCACTCTACTCGGCCATGTCTCTCAGCGAGAATCCCCGGCCGCCCCTCCTGTAGAGAAACGCCGATGTTCAATCCAGTCAGCGAACCGTCATTTCGTCTGGATGTAGCAGGTCTGCCCGACTCCTTTGAGGTCCTGGCCTTTACCGGTAAAGAGGCCATCAGCGAGCCGTTCGTGTTCGACCTGGAACTGCTGATCGATGACCCGGTACTTGACCTTGCCAGTTTGCTGTACCGCCCGGCCTCGTTGCATTTCGGACCAGCTGGAAACTGCGTGCATGGACAATTGCATGAACTCGTCCAGCGTGATCATGCCTCGGGACCCCGGCTCTGCCAGGTGCGTCTGGGGCCAAAACTGGCTTGTCTGGCCCAGCGCTTCAGCCAACGAATTTTCAGCGCCCTTTCAGTGCCGCAAATCCTCGACCGGGTGCTCAAGGAACACGGCATTACCGGCAAGGATCGACGTCTGGCGCTGAGCGGCGAATACCCGCCCCGGGATTTCTGCACGCAATATCGAGAGTCGGATCTGCAGTTTCTCCAGCGACTGTGCGCCCAGGAACGGCTGCACTACCACTTCGAACACCGGGCCCGCGGGCACTGTGTGGTGTTTGGGGATGATCATCAGCATTTTCCAACCGGCGAACCTGCGGTATTGCGCAGCGAGGGCGATTGGCCGGCGGTGCGGCAGTTCGAACGTCAGCACTGCGGTGGGACCGCGGCGCAGAGTGCCGAATGCCGGACAGACCTGATGACCTTGCGCAGCGGTTGGCTGATGCCGCTGTCCGGTCATCCGGTTGCCGAATGCAATCGCCTCTGGTTGCTGACCCACATTGAGCATTGGGGCGGTCAGGATACGGCGACGCCTTACCACAATCAGGCCCGTGCCCTGCAGTGGCCGACACCCTTCGCGCCGCCCTGTGTGACGGTCAAACCACAAATGCATAGCCTGCAACGGGCGTGGGTCGTCGAGGTCGACGAACCAGGCCCAGACCCGGCAAGGCCGGTACCGGTGCAGTTCGACTGGCTTTATCAGGGCGAAGGGGCTGCGCCCAGCCATTGCTGGTTACCCCTGTCCAGGCAACTGCAGGCATCGACGTTCTTGCCATTGCGGGAAGGGACTGAGCTGGTCGTGGGATTTGTCGAGGGCGATCCCGATCAACCGCAGATAATCGGGCTGCTGCATGCGCCGGCAACGGTCGAAGTGACGGCCCCTGATACCCCCCAGCCTGGCTGCGCCCCTGATGAGGGCCTGGAGCAATGGTTGCGGTCGGGAGAGCCATTGCTGGTGTTGTGCCTGCTGCCCGGCGGTGGCAGTTTCAACCATTGCGCACAGGCGTTGTGCACCTGTCGTCTGGCGACGCAGCTTGGCCAGAGCTCTGGAGCATGATCGCCACACGCACGCCGGAGGCACCCCCGCAGTGGCTGTTGCTGGATGTGCCGGGCACGCCGCAGGCGGGTGTCACACTTCGGCAGATGTTTGCACAAGCCCGGTGCTTCGGGTTGTTCGAGGGTACGGAGTGGCATGCGCTGCATGAGCAGGGACCGGTCCTGGTCGATCTGCGCACCTGCCCGGCACTGGCCGATTTATGCATAGTCGACGGACAACGCTGGCCCGGATTGCTGATGGTCAGCGAGGCCAGCGCTGCGTCGTTGCTGGCGCATTTGCGGCGCATGCTCACGGTCACGCTTGGCCTGCACCGGGCCCTTTTGAGCTACTACAACCCGATCACGGCGAGCTATTTCTTCGATGCCTGCGATGCCGTTGAACTGAGTCGCTGGCTCGGGCCCATCAACCAGTTGCGCTGGTTCGGTGGCAGCTGGGCCGACCGCGCGATGGGCTGTGAGGGCTGGCAGCGCTTGTCCAACCCGGGGCTGGCGGTCAGCCCGTTGGCAGTTGAGGAGAGCCTCAGCGCCGGGCAACAGGAAAAGCTGCAAACCTGCCTGCTCGAGCAGCAGGCCTGGCGGTGGAGCCAATCCACCGGTGCCGATTTCTCCCGCCTGTGGGCCCATGTGCAAGAAGGGGTGGCGTTGGGTTTCAGTGAGCGCCCGGTGCTTGATGGCTGGATATGGCTGCGCTTGCAGTATCCCGACGCCGTGCCCGTGCAGCCGTTGCCGGGGCGGACTCAACAGGAACGCCTCGATAGCCTGCGTCACTTGTGGCAGGACGATCCACCCTGGTCATGAGGTCGCCCCGTTCAGTGTGTGCTGCCGGCGAACCAGCCATCGTGACGGCGCAGGCGCCAGGCGATTGCGCCAAGGGTCAGACTGCGCAGCAGCATGAACACCAGAAAGGTTATCCACAGGCCATGGTTGCCCCCGCCTTGCAGCGCCCAGCCGAAAGGCAGCACCAGCGCCACGGTCAGCAGCATGCCGTTGCGCATTTCCCGGGCGCGGGTGGCGCCGATGAACAGGCCGTCGAGCAGGTAACTCCAGACGGCAATCAGCGGCAGTACGGCGAGATAGGGCAGGTAGATGAACGCGGTGTCGCGCACACTTTGAATGTCGGTCTGCATCTCGATGAACAGATGCCCGGCGAACAGAAACAGCGCGGCAAAGCCCAGGCTCGCCAGCAACGACCAGCCGCCGGCCACCACCAATGAACGGCGCAGGGCATCGCGATTGCGGGCGCCAAGCGCATGTCCGCACAGGGCTTCGACGGCGTGGGCCAGGCCATCGAGGGCATGGGCGGTCAGCAGCAAGCCATTGAGCAGCAGGGCATTGGCAGCGACCGTGGCATCGCCCAGCCGCGCGCCTTGCACCGTGATCAGGAAAAACACCGATTGCAGCGCCAGGCTGCGGATGAAGATGTCGCGGTTGACCGCCAGCAATGGCCGCCAACTCTGCCACAGTGCCAATGCCGCCCAGACGATATGCCCGGGGTAGGCGCGCAGGGCTTTGCGGGTCATCAGCAAACCGATCAGTGCCCCCGTCCATTCGGCAATTACCGAAGCCCGGGCCGCACCAACCACGCCCCATTCCAGGCCGAGGACGAACCACAGGTTCAGGGCAATGTTGACCAGGTTGGTGCTCAGCAAAATCGCCAGCGGCGCCCGGGCATTCTGGGTGCCGAGAAACCAGCCGACCAGTGCATAGCTGGCGAGCGCCGCCGGCAGGCCAAACAGGCGGGTGTGGAAGAACTCTCGGGTCAGTTGATCGAGCTCAGCCGACGGTTGCATGAAGTGCAACGCGATCCCGCTCAATGGCACGCCCACCGCACCCAACACCACGGCCAGGCCGATGGCGAGCAGCAGGCCTTGTAATAGAATCTGCCGCAAAGCCGCACCATCCCCGCGTCCGGCCGCCTGGGCGGCGAACCCGGTGGAGCCCATGCGCAGAAAACCCATGGCCCAGGCAAGGAAGGTGTACAGGCTGGCCCCGACCGCGACGGCGCCAAGTTGATGGGCATGGGGCAGGTGACCGATGACGGTGCTGTCGACCAGGGCCACCAGCGGGACGGAAATGTTCGAAAGAATCATTGGTGCGGCGAGTGCCCAGACCCGGCGATGGGTAGGGCGGTCGCGCCAGTCGGCGGTCAGGTTGGACATGCAGGCTCCTTGGGAGCAGGCATTGTAGCGGCACATTCCAGATATGCCGCGCTCCAATGTAAGAGCTGGCTTGCCAGCGAAGGCGTCCGCAAGTGCGATGCAATATTGGAGGACGCCTTCGCCGCCAAGCCGGCTCCTACAGGAATTGATGGTGTCAGTGGATGATCCAGCTGAGCAACCAAAGCCCCAGCACCAGCCAGATGATCCCCATGATGAACGACGCATTGAGAAAAGCGCGGATCGCCGACCACAGCAGTATCAGACCGAGGATCAAGGTCACGATGCTGATGACCGAGGTATCCATGCCCAGTGCCTGGGACAGGCCTTCGACAAAATTGCTGCTGGCGTTGCCCAAGAGATTGAACAGCCCGCTGAGGGCATCAACGATGAAGCGGATGATCGAGCCGAGTACCTGGCCGAGCCATTCGGAAAAACCTTCTACCTGCATGGAGTGAACGTCCTGATTAAAGAGAATTGAGTCTTGGGCTGTCGATCATGCTGCCGAGTCCCCACAAGCATAGAGGGTTGCACAGGTGAGCATGCAACTTCTGCCCCTTGCCTTCACCTGTGATCCCCCCGAAGCTATACGCCTTCAGGAGAGCCCGATGAACCTTGTTGAACTGACCGAACGCCTGCACGCCATCCGTGACCGCAATGACTGGCGGCAATTTCACAGCCCGAAAAACCTGGCCATGGCCGCGAGCGTGGAAATGTCCGAGCTGGTGGAGATTTTCCAGTGGCTGACCGAAGACCAGTCACGCCAGTTGCCGGCGGACAAACTTGCCCACGCCGGGCAGGAAGTCGGTGACATTGTGCTTTATCTGTTGCTGTTGTGCAGTGAGCTGGGCCTGGACATGGATGCCGTGGTGCGCAGCAAACTGGCGGACAGCGAACGGAGGTTCAGCTGATGAGCGACCGTCATTTCGATCAACTGGCGACCCGTTTCGCCGAAAAAATCTACGGCGGTGCCAAAGGTGCGATCCGTCTGGCGGTGTTGCAGGCCGATCTGGCCGAAACCTTGCCCGACCGGCCGTTGCGCGTTCTGGACATCGGCGCCGGCCTTGGCCATATGTCGTTGTGGCTGGCCCAGCGCGGCCATCAGGTGACCCTCGCCGAGCCGGCCGAACCGATGCTCGAAGGCGCCCGCCAGCGTTTTGCCGAAGCCGGGCAGAGCGCCACGTTCATTCAGGCACCCTGGCAGGAACTGCTCGGGCAGCTCACCGAGCCCTACGACCTGGTGCTATGCCACGCCGTACTGGAATGGCTGGCCGAACCCCACGCCATCCTGCCGGTGCTGCATCAGCTGACCAAGGCGGACGGCTGGCTGTCCCTGGCGTTCTACAACCGCGACGCGCTGATTTATCGCAACTTGCTCAAGGGCCATTTCCGCAAGATGCGCAAGAACGACATGGCCGGCGAAAAGCAGAGCCTGACCCCGCAGCAGCCCCTTGATCCGCGCGAGCTGGCGACGCAACTTGAAGGCTTGTGGAAGGTCGAAATACAGAGTGGCGTGCGAGTTTTTCACGATTACATGCCGGTGGAATTCCAGGCCCGCGCCGAGCTCGTGGACCTGTTGGAAATGGAGCTGGCCCACCGCCGTCATCCAAGCTTTGCCGGGCTTGGGCGTTACTTGCACTGGATCTGTCGGCCTGTCTGATCGGAGCACGAAATGAAAAATCATTCAGGTGTACTGGTGCTCTGCCTGGGGCTGGCGGCCTGTCAGGGCAGCAACCCCTATGTAGCCACCTCAACCCCTTTGCCACCGGCACCGCCCCAGGCTGCCAATACGTTCGATCGCAGCGCCTACCCGGCGCCGTCCCGTGACTATGGCAAGTACCGCAGTTGGGCCTGGCTCAACGGCCATCTGCCACCGGGCACCGCGTGGGCGGACTCGGCGCAGGTTGCCGAAGCGGTCAGCAATGCGCTGGATCAGCGGGGGTTGCGCCCGTTGCATGACAATCGTCCGGCGGACCTGTTTGTCAGCGCCGACCTTCGCCTGGAAACCCGCTTGCGTCAGGTTCAGGACGACTATTACGGCGGCGGTTATGGCGGCTACAACGGCTACCGCCCTGGATATGGCGGATACGCTACCGTGCCGATCATCCGTACCTATCGGGAACAGGTCGTGGTCGTGCAGGTGGACATGTTTGACGCCAAAAGCGGTCAACCGATATGGAGTTCCAGCGCTGAAACCGGCAACCGGGGCAGCGAAAGCGAGCGCGCCGATGCGATACGGGAGGCTGTGGAAAAGGCTATGTCGGCGTATCCTCCTAGTTAGCTTCTTGTAGATAAGAAGCATTCCACAGGATCATGTCTTCTACCGGAGAATCATCATGTTCCGCCGTTTTGTTTTACTGGCAGTGGCCGCACTGCTCAGTGCCTGCGCCGCCAACCAGGTCAATCATGACTTCGACGCCAGCCGCGACTTTGCTGCCTATCGCAGCTGGACCTGGAAAGAACCCGCCCTGCAATACCGTCCCGATGATCCGCGGATCAAGAGCGACCTGACCGAACAGCGCATCCGTCAGGCGGTTGCCGATCAACTGGATCAGCGCGGTCTGCGTCCGGCCGCTGCAGGCGCCAAGGGCGATTTGAATGTGCAGGCCTACCTGATTGTCGAAGAACGGCTGCAACAGGTGACCACCAATTACGGCGGCGGCTGGGGTTACCCATGGCATGGCTACTACGGCGCACCGATGTACAACGAAACCCGCAATGTCAGCTACAAAGTGGCGACCATCCAGATCGATCTGCTCGATGGCAAGGACGGCAAACTGGTGTGGCGTGGCAGTGACGAACAGATACTCAGCCGCACGCCGAACCCGACGGATCGTCGCGATGCCATCTGGCAAACGGTCACGCGGATATTGGCCAACTATCCACCGCACGCGTCCTAGAATCAGCCGGCCTCTCAACCCCTGTGCTCCCCGCAGGGTTTTTTTATGCTCGACTCTGGCGAGTTGTATCCCCCGACCCAACTGTGGGAGCGAGCTTGCTCGCGATGGCGGCCTGTCAGCCGACCAATCCTGTGTAGTTTTCCTCAAGTCCCGAGGAAACCTCCGACACGTTTTTCAGGTTGCCCGTCGGAAGCACGATCTCTAGCCTTTGTCTGTCGCTGCAAAATCAGTGATCGGGTTTGGTCGCCCGGGTTTAGAATGGCGCACAGTGCCGCGCGAGCGGCATTTTTTTGCTTGCTTAATGGCGAGCTGTGCGTGGGAGGGCCTAGGCCCTGCCGGGTTTCCATTCCCTGGTCGACCAACCTGCGTACGGTTCGCCACCCTTCTGCTTGGTCGCAGTGATGGCGAACTCCAAATTCAAGAATGGAGTTTCACCATGATCAAACCCACCCCAAATCCCCCCGAAACCGACGACGTTTCCCCATACCATTCCCCCCACTCAAACAAACTCCACGAAGCCGCCGACCGCGCCCTCGATCACTACCTCAATCCACCTAAGCAACCTGCCATTCACAAACCCAGCACGATGTTCGTCATTGCCCCGGATATCGATACCGAAACCCTGCTGGCCCACGCCTGTGAATCACTGGCGTCGGCGAGTGTGATGGCGAGTGATTTTGCGGGGTTTCTGGAGGGCTCGCAGCGCAACACTCTGCTGGGGATTGCGCAGGTGATCATGCTGGGTGAACTGGCTGTAAATAGGGCCTTGGATAATCTCGATCCGTAAGACTGACCACGGAGCTTCTGTGGCGAGGGAGCAAGCTCCCGAGCCACAGACATCGGCTATATCAGGATCAGGCAACCGGCCGCCAGTGCCCGACCATATGCTCCAGATCCCCGGCACCCACCAATTGCAGATCCCCGCTCGGTCCCGGCGCGCTGGCCAGCAACGTCACCTCACCGGGCAACCGTACCGGCTTCTTGAACTGCACCGCGATCTCGACATTCGCCGCTGGCAGATGCCCGGCCAGCGCAGCCAGCGTGCGCGCCTTGTTCCACAGACCATGGGCGATGGCGGTCGGGAAACCGAAGAGTCGGGCGCTGGCCGCGCTCAGGTGGATCGGGTTGTAGTCGCCGGACACCTTGGCGTATTGCCGGCCGATGTCCGAGGGCGCTTTCCAGTGCTCGATTTCGCTCAAGTCCTGGCTGGTTGTCAGAGGTTCTTCGAGCGGTTCACCCTCGAGTTTGACGCCGCGACAGAGCATCCGGCTTTGCGCTTCCCACAACGGCCCCAACTGATCGTCGAGGGTGGTGAGCAAATCGAACGTCGCGCCTTTGGCGTGGGGTTGCAGGTTCTGTACTTGTACGCTGACGCGCACCCGATTCACCCCGCCCATGGGGCGCAGCACACGAATGCGATTGCTCAGGTGTATCAGGCCCAGCAGCGGGAACGGGAAGTCCCTGGTCGTGAGCAATTGCATCTGCAAGGCAAACCCGAGGATGTGCGGGTAGGTCGGTGGCAGCAGGCCGTTGTCGGCGAAACCACAGACCGTGCGATAAGCCGCCAGGCGCTTGGGATCGACTTCGACCCAGCAATGCAAACCCGAATCGGGCAGGCGGCTGCCCGTGATTTTGCGCCGTGTCGCCGCTCGTGCGTACAACCCCGGCAGGCTCGGTTCGCGATTGAGTGTGTGCCAGTCGGTGATCATCCTTAAGCCCCCAGAGCGCTTTGACCACACACGCGCAACGCTTGCCCGGTGAACGCGCCGGTGCCCGGTTGCGCGAGCCAGGCCACGGCTTCGGCGACGTCTTGTGGCAAGCCGCCCTGGCCAAGCGAACTCATGCGCCGTCCGGCTTCGCGCAGGCTGAAGGGAATGTGCGCGGTCATTTGCGTTTCGATGAAGCCCGGCGCCACGGCGTTGATGCTGATACCGCGCTCGGTGAGCAGTGGCGCCCACGCTTGCGCCAGGCCAATGAGCCCGGCCTTGCTCGCCGCGTAATTGGTTTGCCCGCGATTGCCGGCGATGCCGCTGATGGACGCCAACAGGATCACCCGGCCGTTGTCGTGCAGGGTGCCGCTGTCGAGCAGGGCTTTGGTCAGCACTTGCGGCGCATTGAGGTTGACTGCCAGCACGGCGTCCCAGTATTCGGGGGTCATGTTGGCCAGGGTTTTGTCACGGGTGATGCCGGCGTTGTGCACCACGATGTCAAGGCCATCGGGCAAGTGTTCGATCAACTGCGCGGCGGCGTCTTCGGCGCAGATGTCGAGGGTGATGCTGCGCCCACCGAGGCGCGCGGCGAGGGCATCGAGATCGGTTTTGGCCGGGGGCACGTCGAGCAGGATGACGTCGGCACCATCACGGGCCAGGGTTTCCGCGATGGCGGCACCAATGCCCCGCGCCGCGCCGGTGACCAGTGCCTTGCACCCGGCGAGCGGGCGTGTCCAGTCGGTGACTGGCGTCGAGCACGAATTCAAGCGAATGACCTGCCCGGACACGAACGCGCTTTTGGGTGAGAGGAAAAACCGCAGCGGGCCTTCCAGTTGCGCCTCGGCCCCTTCGCCGACGTAGATCAATTGCAGGGTGCCACCGCTGCGTAATTCCTTGGCCAGGGAACGGCTGAAACCCTCCAGAGCACGCTGCGCACTGGCGGCGAACGGGGCGCGCAAGGTTTGCGGATCGCGCCCGAGAATCACCAGGTGGGCACAGTGTTCGAGGTTCTTCATCAGCGGCTGGAAAAACTCGCGCAGTTGCTTGAGTTGATCGGTGTGCAGCAGGTCACTGGCATCGAACACCACAGCCTTGAGTCTCGGTCCATGGCCGGGAATCCAGGCCGTGGCCATCGAAGGCTCGGTGCCGTAGCTGTAGATCGCGTCGGTCAGGCGGTTGGCAAAGGCGCTGACGTGTTCGGCCAATGGCCCGCCGCCGATCAACAACGCACCTTCCACGGGCCGCAGTCGGCCTGCTTGCCAGCGCTCCAGCCTGGTCGGCACCGGCAACCCCAGGGCGCCGACCAGACGATGGCCGATGGATGAGTTGGCAAAGTCGATATAGCGGTCAGACATGGAACGCGCTCCGAAAGCTGGGGATCAAAGTGTGGACCACGAGCGGCGATCAGTCGTTCGATCCACGAGATAAGGCCTACGCTTGGTCATTGTAGGAGCTGCCGAAGGCTGCGATCTTTTGATCTTGATTCCAAAAAGCCAAGTCAACAGATCGCAGCCTTCGGCAGCTCCTACAGGGGGGAGTTTCAAATTTGGCAATTTCATCAGGAGTTTTTCATGACCCAACTGCGCCGCGTCGCGATCATCGGCGGTAACCGGATTCCCTTCGCCCGCTCCAATGGCCCCTACGCCACGGCCAGTAACCAGGTGATGCTCACCGCCGCCCTCGAAGGCCTGATCGAACGTTACAACCTGCATGGCCTGCGCATCGGCGAAGTGGTCGCCGGGGCCGTGCTCAAGTTGTCGCGGGACATGAACCTTGCACGCGAGTGCGTACTGGGTTCGCGACTGTCGCCCGCCACCCCGGCCTATGACATCCAGCAGGCTTGCGGCACCGGGCTGGAAGCGGCGTTGCTGGTGGCGAACAAGATTGCCCTGGGCCAGATCGACTGCGGCATTGCCGGTGGTGTGGACACCACCTCGGATGCGCCGATCAGCGTCAGCGAAGGGCTGCGCAAAATCCTCCTGCAAGCCAATCGCGCGAAAACCACCGGCGACAAACTGAAAACCTTCCTGCAATTGCGACCCAAACATCTGATCCCCGAGTTCCCGCGCAACGGCGAGCCGCGCACCGGGTTGTCCATGGGGCAGCATTGCGAGTTGATGGCCCAGACCTGGAACATCCCTCGCGAAGCCCAGGATCAATTGGCGCTTGAGAGCCATCAGAAGCTGGCCGCGTCCTACGCCGAAGGCTGGCACAACGACCTGATGACACCGTTCCTGGGCCTGACCCGCGACAACAATCTGCGCCCGGACTCCACGCTGGAAAAGCTCGTCGCGCTCAAGCCAGCCTATGAGAAAAGTGCCAGGGGCACCCTGACCGCGGGCAACTCCACGCCGCTGACTGATGGCGCGTCACTGGTGCTGCTGGGCAGCGAAGAATGGGCCAAGGCACGCGGGTTACCGATTCTTGCCTACTGGCGCGACGGCGAGGCGGCTGCAGTGGATTTCGTCAACGGTGCCGAAGGGTTGTTGATGGCGCCGGTCTACGCCGTGCCACGTTTGCTGGCGCGCAATGGCCTGAGCTTGCAGGATTTCGACTACTACGAAATCCACGAAGCCTTCGCAGCGCAAGTGCTGTGCACGTTGAAGGCCTGGGAAGATCCGCAATATTGCAAAACCCGTCTCGGCCTCGATGCGCCGTTGGGCTCGATTGACCGCCGCCGACTCAACGTCAAGGGCAGTTCACTGGCGGCGGGGCACCCGTTTGCCGCCACCGGCGGGCGCATCGTCGCCAACCTGGCGAAGTTGCTGGATGCGGCGGGCAAGGGGCGGGGATTGATTTCGATTTGTGCGGCGGGCGGGCAGGGCGTGACCGCAATCATCGAACGCTAGGCAAAAACAACTGTAGGAGCGAGCCTGCTCCGGGCGGCGTTCCGACGATGGCGGCATATCAGTCAACATGGATGTTGAAGCTGATGGCCTCATCGCGAGCAGGCTCGCTCCTACAGGGTTTAGTGGTGATTTTGCGAATCAGGTACGGAACCTGCGCACCAACCCGTCCAGCTCATTGGACAACCCGGCCAGGCTCTGGGAATCCAGGCGCGCCGAGTTGGCCAGTTCCGCCACCAACTGCGCATCGCCGTGGATCTGGCTGATGTGCCGGTTGATGTCTTCGGCCACCTGATGCTGTTGTTCCGCCGCCGTGGCGATCTGGGTGTTCATGTCGCGGATCACGTCCACCGACTCGCGGATCTGCCCGAAGCTGCTGCGCGCCTCACCGATGCGCGTCACCGATTGCTGGGACACTTCCAGGCTGGCGTGCATCTGCTGGGTCACCTGGCTGGTGCGTTTGGCCAGGTTGCCCAGCAGGCCGTCGATTTCCGCCGTGGAGTCGGCCGTGCGCTTGGCCAGGGCTCGCACTTCGTCAGCCACCACGGCAAAACCGCGACCTTGCTCACCGGCCCGGGCCGCTTCGATCGCGGCGTTCAGCGCCAGCAGGTTGGTCTGTTCAGCGATCGAGCGGATGGTCCCCAGGATCGACTGAATGTCGTTGCTGTCGCGTTCGAGCTGTTGCATCGACTGGGCCGACTGTTCGATTTCCTGGCTCAGGCGATCAACGCTGTTCACCGCCGCATCGATCTGCTGCTGACCTTCGCGCGCCTGGCGCTGGCCACTGTCGGCAGACTCCGCCGCCTGGCTGCAAGAGCGCGCGACTTCGTTGGCGGTGGCGACCATTTCGTGGAACGCCGTGGAGACCATGTCCACCGCTTCACGCTGGCGTCCGGCGGCTTCGGCCATGTCGCTGGAGACCTGGGTCGAGCTCTTCGATGTGTCGAGGATCTTGCCCGCTGCACCGCCGATGTTCTGGATCAGGTTGCGAATCGCGGTCAGGAACTGGTTGAACCAGTTGGCCAGTTGCGCGGTTTCATCGTTGCCACGGATTTGCAGGTTCTGGGTCAGGTCGCCTTCGCCCTGGGCGATGCCTTCAAGGCCACTGGCCACGCTGCGGATCGGGCGCACGATGAGGCTGGCAAAACTGGCGCCGACGATGGCGAAGATGACGGCCAGGACGGCGGCGATGATGGCGATCAACCAGGTCAACTGGGTCGCGGAACTCATCACATCGTCCTGTTTGATCAGGCCGATGAAGGTCCAGCCCAGTTGCTCCGATGGCCAGACGTTGGCCATGTAGTGCTCACCGTTGAGCTCCACTTCCACCAGGCCCTTGCCGGCCTTGGCCAGTTGCGCGTAGCCGTCGCCAAGGCTGTTCAGGGGTTTGAAGTTGTGTTCCGGTTGTTTCGGATCCACCAGGACCATGCCGGTGTTTTCCAGCAGCATCAGGTAGCCGGTTTCACCGAGCTTGATCTGCTTGACGATTTCGGTGAGCTGCTTGAGCGTCACGTCGATGCTGACCACACCGCCGTTGGTGCCCAATTTGTTGTCGATGGTGCGCACGGTGCTGACGTAGGTCGCGTCGTCCTGGGCCCAGTAATAGGCCTCGGTGCGCAACGGTTTGCCCGGTTTGGCCTGGGCCGCCTTGTACCAGGGGCGCTGTCGCGGATCGTAATTGTTCAACTTCGGATCATCCGGCCACGACACGTAGCCGCCCGCCGCCGTGCCGAGGATGGCATAGGCGTAGGCCGGGTGGCTGTTGCCCAGGTCCTGAAGCAGGGCGAAGACTTTCTTGTCCGCCTCGCCCTGAGGGGCGCTCTCGGCGTTGGCAGCCATGTAAGTCTTGAGGCTGTCGTCGGAGTTTCGGATCAGCGGCTGCTTGGCCAGGTAATCGACGTTTTGGCTGATGCCGTCAAAGAACAATTGCATGGCGTTGCTGACCTGACGAATCTCGCGGGCACTGCCGTCGACGAATTCGTCCCTGGCATCACTGCGCAGGTTCAGCACAACGAGGGTGGCGACCAGCACCACGGGCAGGCAGGCGATGATTGCAAACGCCCAGGTCAACTTCTGTTTGATGTTCATCCGCGCTCCAGATTTTCTTGTAGGCCCACGCAGTGCAGATGACTCGCGGTTTATTGGCAGGCGTAAACGTTCTTGGTCAACCCGGGTCCTTGAGTGCGGCATCGCTATTATTGGGGGAGCGATTGTCGGACAAATCACTTTGTCACTAAGGACTTCGGCTGTTGTCGGAGGAAATTGAGGCTCGATGGGAAAAATCCTACGGAAGGTATGAACTGTGGTGTCAGTTTCTGTCGCAATTGCCCTCAATACCCTTGCACAACAAGTGACGCAGGCTCGGCTATGATCTGGAGCGACCCGTGGCGGTCGTCGGTTTTTCCTGATGAAATCGGCACATTGTGTGCTTCTGCAATGCTCATAAGTCGGCAACCCCTCCCCCCCGTGAGTGGATTGCCGTATAACGAATGACTTTCGCGTGTTTGGTAATAAAGGACCCACAATAAAAGCTGATGAAGACTCCAAAACGCATTGAACCCCTGATCGAGGACGGTCTGGTCGACGAGGTGCTGCGCCCACTCATGAGTGGTAAAGAAGCAGCTGTTTATGTGGTGCGCTGCGGCAACGAGTTGCGTTGCGCGAAGGTTTACAAGGAGGCGAATAAACGCAGTTTCCGTCAGGCGGCCGAGTATCAGGAAGGCCGCAAGGTGCGCAACAGCCGTCAAGCCCGGGCGATGGCCAAAGGCTCGAAGTTTGGCCGCAAAGAAACCGAAGACGCTTGGCAGAACGCCGAAGTGGCGGCGCTGTTCCGCCTGGCCAATGCCGGTGTGCGGGTGCCCAAGCCGTACGACTTCCTCGAAGGCGTGCTGCTGATGGAGTTGGTGGCCGACGAGTATGGTGATGCCGCGCCGCGTCTGAACGATGTGGTGCTGGAGCCGGACCAGGCCCGCGAGTATCACGCGTATCTGATTTCCCAGATCGTGCTGATGCTGTGTACCGGTCTGGTGCACGGCGACCTGTCCGAGTTCAACGTGTTGCTGACGCCTACCGGTCCGGTGATCATCGATCTGCCGCAAGCGGTGGATGCGGCGGGCAACAACCACGCGTTCAGCATGCTGGAGCGCGACGTGGGCAACATGGCGTCCTATTTCGGGCGGTTTGCTCCGGAGTTGAAGAAAACCAAGTACGCCAAGGAAATGTGGGCCTTGTACGAGGCCGGCACCTTGCACCCGGCCAGTGTCCTGACCGGCGAGTTCGCCGACACGGAAGAGCTGGCCGACGTGGGCGGAATCATGCGCGAGATCGAGGCCGCGCGCCTGGATGAAGAGCGCAAGCAAGCCGTACGCGCGGCGGACGATGCTCCGCCGGGCAAGACCGAAGAACCGCCTCCACCCTGGATGCAGTGATCGGATAAAAAACCGGCTTCGGCCGGTTTTTTTGTGCACAACACAAATCCAATGTGGGAGCGAGCCTGCTCGCGAAGACGTCGGTACATCCGACATCAAGGTGACAGATACACCGCTTTCGCGAGCAGGCTCGCTCCCACAGTGATCAGGCTTGAGTCGGGGTGACACAACACCCCGACTCCAGATTCTTCAGAATCGGGCAATCCGGCCGATGATCGCCCTGACAGTGCTCAACCAGGTCCTGCAAGGTGTCGCGCAACTGGCCGAGTTCACGGATCTTCTGGTTCAACTCATCGATGTGCTGGCGGGCCAACGCTTTCACATCGGCGCTGGCGCGCTGGCGGTCTTGCCAGAGGGTCAGCAACTTGCCGACTTCTTCCAGGGAAAACCCCAGGTCCCGCGAGCGCTTGATGAACGCCAACGTGTGCAGGTCGTCATCGCCGTATACCCGGTAGCCGCTGTCGGTGCGATGGGCTGCCTTGAGCAGGCCGATGGATTCGTAATAACGGATCATCTTTGCGCTCAGGCCGCTATGGCGGGCCGCTTGGCCGATGTTCATCGGTTGTCCTCCAGGTCCTTGGGTTTCCAGGTTTTCAACAGTAGCGCATTGCTCACCACGCTGACGCTCGACAATGCCATGGCCGCACCGGCCAGCACCGGGTTGAGGAGGCCGAATGCCGCCAATGGAATGCCGATCAGGTTATAGACGAACGCCCAGAACAGGTTCTGGCGAATCTTGGCGTAGGTCTTGCGGCTGATCTCCAATGCGGCCGGCACCATTCGCGGATCGCCGCGCATCAGGGTGATGCCGGCCGCGTGCATGGCGACGTCGGTGCCGCCCCCCATGGCGATGCCGATGTCGGCGGCGGCCAGTGCCGGGGCGTCGTTGATGCCGTCGCCGACCATCGCCACCACGCGGGTTTGTTTCAGTGCGGCGACCGTGGCGGCTTTGTCTGCCGGCAGCACTTCGGCATGCACATCGTGGATGCCCAGGGCCTCGGCCACTACGTTGGCGCTGCCGCGATTGTCGCCGGTCAGCAGGTGGCTGCTGATGTTTCGTGCGCTCAGTTGTTGCACTGCTTGCAGTGCGCCGGGCTTGAGAGTGTCACCGAAGGCGAACAGGCCCAGCACCTGTGATTCGGGGGATTGTTCGATCAGCCAGGACAAGGTCCGGCCTTCTTTTTCCCACGCGATCGCCGAGTCGGCCAATGGCCCGGCATTCAAGCCGCTGTCCTCCAGCAGGCGCCGATTGCCCAGCGCCAGGCGACGCCCTTCGAAGCTGCCGGCGATGCCACGGCCGGTCAGGGACCGGCTGTCGCTGACATCGGCCACTTTCAAGTGGCGTTCGGCACAGGCATCCAGAACAGCCTTGGCCAGCGGATGCTCACTGCCGCGTTGCAGGGCGCCGGCCAGTTGCAGCAGGCTCGCCTCATTCCCGTCGACGGCACTCAGATGAGCAATGCGCGGTGCGCCGGAGGTCAGGGTGCCGGTCTTGTCGAATACCACCGCGCTGACTTCATGGGCTCGCTCCAGTGCTTCGGCGTCCTTGATCAGAATCCCGTAGCGCGCCGCCACGCCGGTGCCGGCCATGATCGCCGTTGGCGTGGCCAGGCCCAGGGCGCACGGGCAGGCGATCACCAGCACCGCCACGGCATTGATCAGCGCGGTTTCCATTGGCGCGCCGTACAGCCACCAGCCGATCAGGGTCGCCAGGGCAATCAGCAGCACAGTGGGCACGAACACCTGGCTGACTTTATCCACGAGTTTCTGGATCGGCGCTTTTGCGGCCTGGGCGTCTTCCACCAGACGGATGATCCGCGCCAGCACGGTTTCCGCACCGAGGGCCTGGGTACGCACCAGCAACCGGCCTTCGCCATTGATCGCGCCACCGGTGACTTTGTCGCCGGGCTGCTTGGGCACCGGCAGGCTCTCGCCGCTGATCAGCGCTTCGTCGGCATGGCTCTGGCCTTCAACCACTACGCCGTCCACCGGGAAACGTTCGCCGGGTTTGACCATCACCAAGTCATCGAGGCGCAGGGCGCTGATGGCGACGTCTTGCTCGTGGCCATCGATCACCCGAATCGCCCGTTCCGGGCGCAAGGCTTCGAGGGCACGGATGGCGCTGGCGGTCTGGCGCTTGGCGCGGCTTTCCAGGTACTTGCCCAGCAGCACCAGGGCGATCACCACCGCCGAGGCTTCGAAATACAGGTGCGGCATGCGCCCGGCGGCGGTGGCCCATTCGTACAGGCTCAAGCCATACCCGGCGCTGGTGCCCAGGGCCACCAGCAGGTCCATGTTGCCGGCCCCGGCGCGCACGGCTTTCCACGCGGCGACGTAAAATCGTGCACCGAAGATGAATTGCACCGGCGTGGCCAAGGCGAACTGCGCCCAGGCCGGGAGCATCCAGTGCACGCCGAAGGGCTGTAGCAGCATTGGCAATACCAGCGGCAAGGCGAGGGCGATGGCGATGATCAAGGCCAGGCGTTCGCGATGCAGGCGTTGTTGCTGATTGTCGGTTGGCGGGTGTTCGGCTTCCCAGACGCTGGCGCTGTAGCCAGCCTTGGTCACTGCGGCGATCAAGGATTGCGGATCGATCTGGCCGAGCAGTTCAAGGTGGGCGCGTTCGTTGGCCAGGTTGACGCTGACGCTTTTCACTCCGGCAACCTTGCCCAGCGCACGCTCGACCCGACCGACGCAGGACGCACAGGTCATACCGTCGATGCTCAGTTCCAGGCTGTGCTGCGGCACGCTGTAGCCGGCCTTGACCACGGCATCCATCAAGGCCGGCAAGCTGTCGCTGGGTGCCTGCACCCGCGCCTGTTCAGTGGCAAGGTTGACGCTGACGGCACTGGCGCCAATGACTTTGCTCAAGGCGCGCTCGACACGCCCGGCGCAACTGGCGCAGGTCATGCCGGCAATCGGCAGGTCGAACGTGGTGGATTCGGACATCGGTCGCACTCCCTGTAGTAGATGACCACAGGATCAACCTTGCCATGCTGGCAAGGTCAAGTGCCATGTTTCAGATCAAGTCGCCGATCAATAACCGAGACCGGCCCGTTTCAGGTACATCCCTTCCTGCGTCATCGCGATCCGGTACTTGAGCACATCCCCGGCCTTGAGCTGGATGTCCTGCGACCCCGGCGCGAGCATGCCCGGATTGCAACCCGGGACCTGGCCCGGCAGCAGTTTGAGGCGCAGTGAGACGATGCCCGGCGGCAGGTTGAACGAGGTGCTCTGCTCCTGAAACAGCCGCGCCGCCAATTGATCCTGGATGTACACACCGATTTCGCAACTGGTCGCGACTTCCAGGCGCTCGCGGGAAATGATCAGCACGCCATAATCCTGACCGGCAGCGTTGACCGGGGGGACGGTGGCGAAAAGGCTGAGAAAGCCAAACAGGCTGAAAGCTGACCAGCGCATGGCTGAATCTCCTGAGTTCGAGTCATTGATGGACGCAGCTTGGCCGAGCGCTGCGCCGATTGCCAGCCCGGCAGCCAGCTTCAGAACTTGACCTTGCCACGGTGGCAAGCTCGAAACTCGGTTCAAACCTCGGAAAAGGAGTCATCCCATGCAAGTGTTCAACGTTGAAGGCATGTCTTGTGGTCACTGCGTCAAGGCCATCACGCAGGCGGTCCAGGCCAAAGACCCGGCGGCCAGTGTGCGGGTCGATCTGGCGGCCAGGGAAGTCGGAGTCGAAAGTGCGCTGACCGCCGAGCAAGTGATCGCGGCGATCAGCGAAGAGGGTTACGGCGTCAAACTGGCCTGAATTTGATAGTTAGCGAGCTACTGGAATGTTCAAGGCGTCCATGCACGGCTAGACTGTCGGGCTGCCGACTTCTGCCCCACTGGATGCCTGATGAACTTGCGTACCATTCTGATTCTCGGCGCCTTGAGCGCTTTCGGTCCGCTGGCGATCGACTTCTATCTGCCAGCCTTCCCGGCCATGGCTCTGGCTTTCGGGACGGACGAAAATCACGTTCAGATGACGTTGGCGGCGTACTTCCTCGGCTTGTCCATCGGTCAGTTGGCCTATGGTCCGGTGGCGGATCGTTTCGGGCGACGCATTCCGTTGCTCACCGGTGTCGGCCTGTTCACCGTTGCCTCCGTGGCGTGCGCCTATGCGCCGAATCTGGAATGGCTGATCGGCGCGCGTTTCGTCCAGGCGTTGGGCGGCTGCGCGGGGATGGTGATTTCCCGGGCGGTGGTCAGCGACAAGTGTGATGCGGTGGGTTCGGCGAAAGTCTTTTCGCAGTTGATGCTGGTGATGGGGCTTGCTCCCATCCTCGCGCCATTGCTGGGTGGGTTGTTGGTCAACACCACAGGGTGGCAGTCGATCTTCCTGGCCTTGACCGGTTTCAGTGCGCTGGCGGGGCTGGCGGTTGCGACGGGATTGCCGGAAAGCTTGCCGGCCCACATACCGCGTCAACCGCTGTCGGGTGCGCTGCGTCAGTACGGGCGGTTGCTGGCCGACCCGGTGTTCCTCGGCCATGCCTTGACCGGCGGTATCGCCATCGCCGGGATGTTTGCCTACATCGCCGGTTCACCCTTCATCATCATCAAGCTCTACGGCGTTCCGGCCGAGCATTTTGGCTGGCTGTTCGGCACCAATGCGGCGGGCTTCATTCTGGTGGCACAGGTTAATGCGCGGTTGCTGGCCAAGCGTGGTCCGGCCTTCTTGCTGGTGCGTGCGGTGTGGGTATATCTGGCGGCCGGTTTGACCCTGCTCGCTGTCAGCTCTCTGCACCCGGCACACCTGTGGCCGCTGCTGATTCCATTGTTCATCTGTATCGCCAGCCTCGGTTGCATCAGTCCCAACGCCGCGGCCTGTGCGATGAGCGGGCAGGGTGGGCG